>CAMWXM010000345.1 GCA_947178195.1 uncultured Ruminococcus sp. | reverse complement strand
TATGATAACAGGGATGCCTATGCGCGACTTGAGACTGCTCTTTTAGATAGTGTAAAAGTGTTAGAACAGGAAATGAGAAAGGATATATTGAACGCTTTTTCATGGATGTTATATGACAGAATTATTGATATGCGATTTGCCATTCCGCGTTGTAAACTTAACGATGGAGATTTTCATGCAAAATTCGGGATTTTTTATTCCGGGGATGAAGCATTGTCATATTCGGGCTCGATGAACGACAGTAAACATGGGTTTCAAAATTATGAAACTATCACGGTTTTTAAATCATGGGCAGGTACAAAAGAATATGTTGAAATCGAGATTGAAAGGTTTAATCGAATTTGGGATCAAAATGACCCTAACCTTAATATCTATACTATTCCAAGTGCTGTAAAATCAAAGATTTTCTCACTTAGGACATCAGACAGACCATATAAAAAGCCAAATATTCAAGAAAACAACAAGTGGATACATCAAGAACAGGCAGTGGAATGCTTTATGGAAAAAGAACATGGTATCCTTGCTATGGCAACAGGCACGGGAAAAACTGTTACTGCGCTAAAAATAATCGATCACTTGTTTGAAGAATCTCGCATAAAGAGAGTGATCATTACGATGTACGGAAACGACCTGTTGGAACAATGGGCAAAACAAGTGCGGGATAAATATCAAACAAAACAGATATTTTATCAATATGAATCCAATAAAATGATGAACAAATTTATTTTGCATCCAGACAATTCCATTTTGTTGGTTTCTCGCGATTCGAATAATTTATCTAACCTTCTTGATTCGCTTGAGCGATTGCCCGGCAATTATAAGGATGATACGATTTTTGTGTTTGATGAAGTGCACGGTGCTGGAGCACCAAGCATTGTTGAAAATCTCACAGGTCGAATATCTCCTTATCGTTATCGGCTGGGTCTCAGTGCTACTCCCGAACGCGAATATGACGAGGAGGGTAACGAGTTCATTCTCAATGAAATTGGTGAGGTCATTTATGAATTCTCGTTGAAAGATGCAATAACCAAGGGGATTCTGTGCGAATTCAATTACATCCCATTAAATTATAAATTGAGTCCGCAGGAAAAAAAGAAGAAAAAGGACATCATCGCCGCTTTCAGCGCAAAAAGAAAAAGCGGTATCCCCTACAACGAAAAGGACATGTTCACCCAGCTTGCGAAGATAAACAAGACTGCATTAGATAAAATAGATGAGTTTGAGAAGTTCATAAGCAGCCGTGTGGATTTTCTGGATAAATGTATTATATTTGTGGAGACCAAGGATTACGGAGAATTGCTCCAAAATGTCCTCATAAGATATACCGACAAGTATCATACTTATTATTCAGAGGACGAAAAATCGAATCTTGAAAATTTTTCGTCTGGGAAAATTCGTTGTTTGTTGACTTGCAAGAAAGTATCTGAGGGAATAGATATCAGTAGCGTGACGAACATATTCCTTTTTGCATCTGATCGTTCAAAGCTTGTAACTACGCAACGTATAGGGCGCGCATTGCGCCTTGACAAAGAAAATCCTAGTAAAAAGGCGAATGTTATTGATTTTATCATGAACGAAACCAAAGATGATGAAGAGACCGCCGACGAAGAACGCAAAGCTTGGCTCACAGACTTATCCAAAACAAGGAGGACCCAAAATGAGGAATAAGGTTATCGAAAATGTGATTGATGATGTTGTTGATCAATCCCCACACTCCGCGGAGTTTAAAAAAGCTTTTAAGCAATACATTAAAAACAGATTCGACGGCAACGATGCCGATGGTGACTTAAAGACGGTCATTAGCTATATTGAAACTTTGGAGGAGAATGAATAATGAAAATGTCAATCCTAAAAAAAGAATACAAAAACATTAGAAAAATAGATAAGCTAGAACTTTCATTTTGCGATCAAAACGGAAAACCATATAAAACCAGCTTTGTTATGATGGCTAACGGAACGGGAAAAACCACTACCATCACATTGCTAAAAGCACTGTTTGATGGAACGGCATTGAATTGGAAGCCATCAGAGGTAAAAAAGTATGCTCCTCAAAAGTTAGACGAGAGTTCGAACCAAGGTGAATTTGCTGTTACTGTGATGCTTGACAACAAACAATATAAATACTTCCTCGAACTAGACTATGCTAATGGAAAAGCGACCATCGATACGCTTTGTCCAACTCGTGGGCGCGAAAATTTGTTGCACTTCCCAGAGGCGTTTAAGGGAATTTTTACGCACGAATTTGTTCGCAGATTCGTATTAGATGGTGAACAGGCAGAAAAATCAATGGACAGCTCGTCTAATGAAGCGGAAGAAATGATCAAAAATTTGTATAAGTTAGATGAGTTTGATAAGATACTTGCCTCCAATCAAAAAATACTTTCTGAACTTCAGAGCGCGATAGGCAGTTGTGGTAGTGAAGGATCTCTCAGCAATCTTAGAACTCGTCGCAAAAATGCTGAGGAGGCTCATTCTAGGCTTAACAAACAAGTTAAGAAATTACGTGAAGAACTCGAAGCAAAACAAAAACAAAAAAACGAAAAAGAGCTTTTGAGAGATAAAATTGACCGAAAATTCGAGAGCCTCAACAAAGAAAAGGGGGATATTCAAAGGCAACTATCTGAAAATAAGAAAGAAATGGATTCCACAATTACAGAAATCCTAATCTTAACCAAATCGCCATATTTAATTAATCAGAAACTTTGTGATAGGATGGTTGAATTGGGAAATAGCATGACAAAATTGAAGCTTCCCAAGGCAAGCTCTAAGGATTTTTTTGTAGAATTGGCGAGTTCTGCAGAGTGTGTATGTGGTAGGTGTATTGGAGCGGCAGAAAAGAATGCCATTTTAAAAAACTCTGAGAAGTACTTAGGAAACGATCAACAAGCTGTTCTCAACACTATAAAGAGCAGTTTGTTAAATTGTACATTTGATGATCGTCTGTCTCAATCGTTTGATAAATTACATGATTTAACAGAGCGAGAAAACGTTCTCAACAACAACCGTATGTCAAATGAAGAAAGGTTGACGGCAGCCGGAGGCGAGGAGGCAGAAGAGCTTAAAAAACAAATTGATGATTTGAACCAAGATATTGGAGCATATCAGAATGACATAGAACGCATAGAATCAAAAGACGAGGATGATGACACGCTCGACAGTAAAAACAATCTATATAGAGCAAAAAGGGAGGTTGACCGCCTTGAGGCTGAGATTGCAAAGGCAACACAAACAAACGAAGCTTTGCACAAGAAGAAAATGGTTGATGAATTGGTTTCATCAATTAAACAACAATCAACATCCGAGCTTAAGAAACAGATTATTAGAAAGTCGAACGAAAAACTGAAAAAAGTCATTACGGATGATAACATA
>CAMWXM010000344.1 GCA_947178195.1 uncultured Ruminococcus sp. | reverse complement strand
CAATACAAAGCCATTGCACCAAAGCAGAATAAGCAGAACAAACAGAACAATGCGATCAATGCCTTAATGTTCAAAGATTTCAATGAAAAGTTCTCTTTCCTGACAGCGACCTTCATAGTCAGATAATTCATAAATGCAAATAGAATGTAGCTTATCATCGTTGTATATCCAGCAGCCACATAACTGGTAGAAGGTATTAGCAGGGCATTAAGAATAATGTTAACGACAGCAGCACTGATAGAAGCATAGACCAAAAGTTTTTTCTTCTCGTAGAAAAACTGCACATTAATAAAAAGCTGAGAATAAAACAGAAGAAGCAGACTAATTGCAACTGGTGGAATGATCCAGATTGCCTCCATGTACTTTTCACCTGACATAATCAAAATAACTTCTGGAGCCATCAATACAATTGAAAAAATTAAAACTGCCATCAAAGTGGCAATACCAAGTGAAATCTTTGCGTTCTCTTCTTCTTTGCCTTCCTTGATTTTCTGATAAAACCACGGAACATAAGAATTGTTGATTGAATTGAGAACAAAGGTCATAATCATCGCAAGATTATAAGCGACACCATAAATTGCTGCCTGTCCCTTACCACAATAATGGTCGATCATAATACGGTCGCTCTGATTAAATATAGTCTGAGAAAAATAGTAAGCAAGCAGAGGAATGTTGAATTTTAGCGCATAACTCCAATATCGCTTGTTAAACATTTTTTTACCGTGAATAGTATTCAAAGTGAAGATAATAATGCCAAACAGAATTATTGTTACGGAATTTGCAATGATACGAACATAACCTTTAACATGCTCCTGACTAAGCAAAACAGCAATAATCGAAACTGCCGTACTGAGAAATGACATACCAAGCGTCACAACTACAACCGACTTATAAGAATATTCGAATCGTTTTTTTCCACTCCAGATATTAATAGAATTCAATGCAAACGTTTCACACACCAGGAATATAACAAGAATAGTTGGAATTCTCAGTATATCATTCCAAATCTGGCGAAACGGAAGATATATAATAAAGAAAATCACACTTAGCGTCAGGCAGATTCCTTGAACAGAAGAAATATAACCTTCTCGATCTTTTTCAAATTTAATCATTGCAGGTGAAAATGAGCCATAAGCCAAATTCAATGTAAGAATAATAGAAAAAATGCTTGCCCATGAAGAATACACTGTCATCTCGCCATATTGATCCTGCGACATAATCCGAGTAAATAATGGCATGGTAATGAAACCAATACATTTTTGTAAAATACTGCATATTGCATAGGTTACCGACGCTTTTGCTGTCAGTGGGAAATGATTCCACTTTTCTTTTATTGATTTCATTGAAAATTGCAATAAATCACCGCCTTTTTCATCTTAATGTAAGTTTCTGTAATTGTGCAGTGAGATTAGAACAACTCAATACACCATATGGTTGTTCTCTTCTGTAAACCAATAAGAAAACAACTGGAAATCAGAATAACCGAATAAATAGATTAACCGCAACAATACAGATTCCTTCTGTCAAATACAGTAACTTTTCATTTAACAAACCTGATTTAACAGCAAGAAATCCACCGTCCATATCTCTATTGCAATAATGTAGCATAATAACATCGACAATTGAAAATATACGAAGCAGCTCAACTCGAAATTCACGTTTTTCTCATGCCATCCTCTCGTTATTTTCATATAAATTTATTTATCATCTCAACAACAAAATCAATCTGTTCATCAGTTATCCCATAAAACATGGGCAAACTCAGCTCTGTAGCACTTATTTCTTCTGCAATAGGCAAGCTACCTTTAGGTATATTTAAATCTTTATAACATTCCTGCAAGTGCATTGGAATGGGATAGTGCTTGTTGGTTGAAATTTCGTTTTCCGCAAGATATTCTGCAAGATCGTCTCTTTTTTTGCATCTGACTGAAAAAACATGCCATACAGGTTCAGCATAATCAGGAACAAAAGGAAGAATTATATCAGGATTAGTGATACCCTCCATATATTTTTTTGCAGTCTTTCTTCTTTCCTCGTTCATTTTATCAAGGTGAGGAAGCTTTGCCGACAAAAACGCTGCCTGCATTTCATCAAGACGAGAATTATTTCCATGATATATGTGGTGATACTTATAATCTGAACCGTAATTTCCCATCGCTCTTATTTTATCAGCCAATTCTTTATTATTAGTTACAGCCGCTCCTGCGTCGCCGAGTGCGCCAAGATTTTTTCCCGGATAAAAGCTAAATCCAGCAGCATCACCAAAGCTGCCGATTATCTTTCCCTTATATTTTGCACCATGAGCCTGTGCACAGTCCTCAACAACATAGAGGTTATATTTCTTTGCTATATCCATGATAGCTTCCATGTCACAGGGTTGTCCATAAAGATGAACAGGCATTATCGCCTTTGTTTTAGACGTTATTTTTTCTTCTATCAATTCTGGATTTATATTATATGTGCAAATATCAGGTTCAACAAATATCGGAGTTGCACCAACATATGTTACAGCCAACGCAGTAGCGATGTATGTGTTAGACGGAACAATTACTTCATCGCCGGATTTTATTCCTAACGATTTAAGCGATAGCATTAGTGCATCAAGTCCATTTCCAACACCTATACAATACTTTGCATCACAATACTTAGCAAAAGCTTTTTCAAAAGCCTCGTCTTCTTTTCCGAGAATGTACCAACTGTTTTTGTATACTCTTTCAAATGCATTTCGTAATTCTTTATCAAGTTCTTTCTCTATAGGTAAAAAACTTACAAAAGGTACTTTCATTTCATTTCTCCTTAACAAATTTTAAAAATTCATCATAATTCCTTATATAATCGCTCTCGTCATAAAGCTCTGATGCAAGAACCATTAAAACAGCGTCAGGAGAAAAGTCAAACATTTCTCTCCACATATTGTTATTTACATATAAACCCTCATAAGGTTTTTCAAGGGGTACAACCTTTTTTTCTGTTCCGTTGTCAAGAAGAATTTTACATGAACCATGAATACATATCAGTATCTGTTCAAGAGACTTGTGGGCGTGAAAACCTCTCCTTACTCCCTCTCCGGTATCGTACATGTAATATACACGCTTTATTGTAAACGGTATATCCTTAAATTCTTCAAGCGCAACTAACTGCCCACGCACGTCGCCGTGGGGCTGAAACATATATTTTATAACTTGCATTATTTCACCTCATATTTTTAATTTTTCTAACGCTTTTATATATAAGTGCTTTTATTGATGCAAGAGGAAATTTCATTAAAACAGAAATTTTTTTTGATTCAAAAATTGCCAGATCAATATTTATGATATTAAATTTTTTAAAATATATTTCTCTAAATTTTTTCGTATCAATGCATTCATAGT
>CAMWXM010000343.1 GCA_947178195.1 uncultured Ruminococcus sp. | reverse complement strand
CTCCGCAGTGTTAGCTACTGTTCTTGGGAACCCCGGCCCCGGGGACATGCTTGTTTACCTCTGTTTTGTGGCCGGAGGATGTCAGATCTGTACAACAAATTCATTTATTTGTGAGTTGAAAGCATCTGGCTGAGCATCAGTAGTTACTGACGTCACTGTGTAACGGTGCTCTCTGCAGCTTCCTGGCTGCCCTGGAGATACAGGGAAAATGAGTAGGTTTAGGTGCACAGTGGGCACACCAAGCACCGAGAAGGTCTTACCAATCCAAGTCTGTGTGGTGGAAAGGAACTGAGAATCTTTATAGGGCTTTAATGTGCAATTAGAAAATTATATATGAGTTCTTTTCATTAAGTGGTGTGCCTGTGTGTCATGTATGTTCCCCCCAAAAGTCCTTGGTATGTGTATGGCATATATGGGGATATGTATAATAGATATGCTTACTGCCGCTGTATGGCTTACTCTATCGAGAACCAATTATGAAACTCTTGCAGGCAACGGACATTTCAGTATGATAATAAATTCAATAAGTATAGCCGCTGTAGCTGTTTTGGTGATAGCTTCAAAATTATCGCCGCTTGAAAATCAGAGTTTTATCCCAGATAAAGGAAATCGCGGATACCTTATATTGCTTCTTATAGGAGAATTGTCGCTGCTGGATTTTATTACAATATTTTTAGTCAATGCAGAAAATGAAGAACGATCTATGGCTTTAAGCCTGAGTATAGGAAGTGTAATGTTTTTACTGATAGGTGTAATTATGTTCAGAAATTATATATCTAAAAATCACTATAAAAATATTTATGAAATAAATGAAAAATTGATAAAAAGTCAGGAACAGTATTATTCAATGCTGCTTAAAAAAGATGAAGAAACAAAAAAATTCAGGCATGATATTATAGGACATATTAATTGTATGTATCTCCTCTTTAAGAAAAAAAATTATGATGAGTTGGAGAATTATTTTGAAAAAATGGGTGCATCATTATCGGAAATAAGAATAAAGATACAAACGGGAAACAATATGGTAAACGCTATTTTAAGTGACGTTTCGTCAAAATTTTCAGAGGTTTCGCTAAATATCAACGGAAGTTTACCAAACAGCCTAAAGCTTAGCAATGCTGATATATGCACGATATTTTACAATCTTTTTGACAACGCATTTGCGGCTGCGGAGCAATCTGATGAAAAAAGAGTTGATATGTTCATAAAAATGCTTGGGAGCAATCTTTATATTTCGGTTTTAAATACGGTTCAGCATAAAGTGGAAATAAGTGATAATAGTCTTGCAACTAATAAACGGGACAAGCTTCATCATGGTTATGGAACTGTTAATGCTAAAAGCTGTGTCGAGCAAAACAATGGTTCTTTAGTATTCAATTGTACTGATAACATTTTTGAGGCGGAGCTTATTATTCCAAATGCTGAAAATGTGTAATGATTTGGCTAAAAATGTAAAACTCATACCGTTCACCGTTCCACAGCTACCGTTCGCCGAAAAAGTATTGATTTTTAAATTGGTCTATGCTATAAAAGACATAGACCGATTTTTATTTTAATCGGAGCATGTATGTCTTGAAAACCAATAAAAAACATGTTATAATTTTGAAAGGAAGTAATTAAAATGGTATCAAAAATAAGCAATGTAAGCAGAAGTTACATACCAACAAGGAGCAGCGTTCCAACCAAAAGCACGTCCTCTTCGTCAAAAAGTTCTTCATCTTCAGTAAGCAAAGCGTCCTCTGCAAGACCGTCAAGTGTTCCGCAGGCAAAACCGAGTTCTTCTGTTCAAAAAACCTCTTCAAGCAATGTAAAGTCTTCATCGGCTAATACTAAGTCAGCAAGTACCGTAAATAAGAGCAATTCAACAGTTAAAAGCTCGGCAACTTCCGTAAAATCGACAGTAAATAACGGCGGTAAAACCAATGTAACGGTTTCTTCTGCTGTATCAAAAGTTGCGACAAGTGTTGCAAAAGCAGTTTCCACAGCTTCAAAAGCGATATCAAACGGTGTAAAAGCAGCAGCAACTAAGAGCAGTACAGCAGTTGTTTCCAATGCGGCAAAGGCTGCAAATACAGCAGCAAAAGTGGCTTCTACAGCTTCAAAGACAGTTTCAAACGGTGCAAAAGCAGCAACAACAGCAGCAGCGGCTAAGAGCGGTACAACGGTTGTTTCCAATGCGGCAAAGGCTGCAAATACAGCGGCAAAAGTAGTTTCTACAGCTTCAAAGACTGTTTCAAACGGCGCAAAAGCAACAATAACAGAAAAGTCCACATCAAAAACGACAAATTTAATAACAACTACAAACAATACAAAGCCTGTAGTTTCACAGAGCAAAGTTAGCTCGTCTACAACTAATGCATCCAAAGCGGTAGCGGCAGCTTCAAATGCGGCTTCAAGTGCCAAAAATACAGCTGCAACAATAGCTAAAAATAGTTCGACGGTTGCTTCAAATGCATCGAAAGCGGCAGCGAAGGCTAAAAAAGCTTCGGCAGTTACGTCAAAAGTGACAACTTCTAAAACTTCTACTAATAAGTCAACAACAGGTACAGCCGTTAAAAATTCAGGAAACAGTAACCCTAATAATTTGTCAACTGCAAATAAGAATAACACAACTACGGTTAAAGTAAGCCCAAAGCTTGTAAATATAATTAATAAGGGAAAAGAACTTATTGAAAAGGCAAAGAATAAGCAGAAAACCATTGAAGACAAAGCTGAAAAAACACAAGATTTAAACAGATTTAGTTCTTATTATTATGTTCAAGGAACAAATGGATACCCCAACAATTGCTGTCTTGTTTCGTTAGCAACAATGGTTAGTTGCAATACCAACCAGAAAATTGAGCCTAATGACAAAAACATCTCATTATCAATGATAAAATATAACGGAAATGAGTATAAAAGGGTAAATATGGATGGTTCAGATTACTCTAAAGAAAATTGCGGATATGTACAATATGTGTGCTCATCTAAAGATGAATTGATAAATATTGCAAGTTCCGAAATTGAGGCTGGCAGAAGAGTACAAGTACATACAGAATATGAAAACAAGACAAATGATGAACATTGGGTGACAATACTTGGATTTGAAGGTGGTTCGTCATGGTCTAATGCAATAGGTTATGATCCGGGTTATGATTATGGTAAAACTCCACGCAATTTGTCAAATATAAGTCAAAAGAATGGCACTCAAAATCTTAATAAAGATTCTGGTACGCAGTATAAAGATTCTAAAGGAAATGTAGGTTATGTAATTCGTACGTTTAATCCAAATGATTAAGGAGTTTATTTATGAAAAGGTTTTTATGCAGTATAATATTATTTTTAATTTTGTTGTCAGGGGGTGAAAATAATGACTATAATTATATAAATATGGG
>CAMWXM010000342.1 GCA_947178195.1 uncultured Ruminococcus sp. | reverse complement strand
CAGCATCGAATGTAACAATAATTCCTGCGAAGGCTCAGACAGAGATAAACCGCAGTAAATATCAACAATTAAGGGTTGCTGCCTACTGCCGCGTATCAACTGAGGATGCCGCAACCTTAAGCGAAATTTTTTCAAGTTCCGGTTTTCTGTTTTCGTTGGTAAGATTTATAAAGATGACCGCAGTCTTATTCTTGATTACGACACTGTTTATGAGGGTATCTACAAGTTGCTTGAAATCGCCGTCCGACACTCTTTCGACTATACGTTCCATAGCCCACTGAAAGTGATCATAGGTGAGTTTTGGCGGTTGAGATTCAACTTCATCAAGACGTTTTTCAAGTTCTCGCTTACGATTTTCTAACTCGGAGAGCGTTGCTTTAAGGGAATCGATCTCTGCACCATTGAGGATAGCATTTATACCGTTTTTTATCTGTCTTTCAACCTTTTCAAGCTGTGATTTTACAATATCGCCGTCTGATGGAAATTGATTTTCACAAGTGTATTGCTCATACGCCGCCAAAGACAATTCTTCGATTTTATCTGACGTAAGGTACGTTTTCAAGGCATTTTTTACTGCCTCGTGGAGTGCGCTGGCATTGTAACTTTCCTTGCGGCAGCCACCGTAGGCGCACGTATAATAGTGATATTTTCCGCCGCTTGCGCTTTGTCCAGCCATGCGACCTCCGCAGTTGCCGCAAATTATTTTTCCAGTAAGATAATATGTAAAATCTGTACGGCGTTCTCGTTTGAGGTGCGCACGCGCTTTGCGACTTTCCTGTGCCTTGTCAAAAATCTCTTTCGGGATTATCGCCGGACACGGCATGACTTCGTCGATTGTCGAACGGGTATATTCACCGATGTAAATACGATTTGGCAACATTTTTGAAAGGTTGGTTCTAATCCACTTGTTTCCCACCGCATTGGGTATTCCACGACGGTTCAGATCGCTGACAATATCAGTGTATCTTTCTCCTTCTGCATAACGTTCAAAAATCTCTGCAGCAATTGGAGCGGTTTGCTCATCGACAGCAAGCTTGTGATCCACAACCTTATATCCAAACGGTGCGACCATGCCTAAAAATCGCCCTTTTTTAAAACTTTCTTCAAGACCTCTCTTGCACTTTCGTGATAGCTCCGCACTGTAATATTCGTCCATAGCTTCGAGCAATCCCTCCATGATGATCCCTTCAGGAGTGTCAGTTATATTTTCGGTAGCCGACAAAACCCGGACACCATTTTCACGGAGCTTTTTCTTGTAAAGCGCACTGTCAAAACGATTTCGTGCAAAGCGGTCAAGCTTGTAAACAAGTACAATGTCAAACTTACCGTTTTTGCTGTCGCTTATCATTTTCTGAAACTCTGGACGCTTGTCACTCGTACCGGAAATCGCCCTATCTATGTAGTTTCCAACGATCTCAATGCCGTTCTCGTGTGCATATTTTTCGCATACGTGAGTTTGTCCCTCTATTGACTGCTCCGTTTGATTATAGGAGCTATATCTTGCATATAATACCGCTTTTTTCATAAGCCCTCCTTAAATTTATCGCCCATACTCGAGTGAGTATGGGCGGATTTTTTTTGTGTTAATAAATAATGGTTAGATCTTCGGCATTGAAATAAACACTAACACCGTCATATCCATATTTCCAATCTTTCCACACGGTTGCTTCTATTTCATTCTTATGGTTAGAATCACCTGAAATACCTGTAACCAAAACATTTATACCGTCTTCAAGTGTTACTTTTTCACCGCTACGGGAAACAGGGTAATAATCACTAACTTGATTATACTCTGCAATAAATGCACCTGATAACGCCGCATCTCTTAAATTGTCATTGTAAGTCCAATAAGGTTTTGTTACATAGTTTGAAACATTTATATAGTAATTTTGACTGTCATCTAATTTCTGAACAAGAAGATACCCGGAATAATTTCCAAACCCCTCATGTTCTAAAGACTGTTCAAGAACTTTTACTTCTGTTTTATGAGGTAAAGTGATTGTAGTTTCCGTCCAGAATTGTTTGTCCGGCTCAAATGTTGGTATAGTCCAAAGACTTGTGTCTGTAAATTTATCAGTATTGCGCAGTTCATATTCTTCATCACAGTATATAACTGCGTAACCAACAGTTCCAACGTAGTTAGGTTCACTTCTGCCTTTATCGGACCTACCTCTTCCGTTTATAGAATTTTCATCGGGATTTTCAGTAACGACTATATTTGCTTCTGTTGCTGTATTATTTTTTATAGTAACAATTACGTGCAATTTTTGTGACACAGCCTCACAATCTTTACATTTTACGTATACGTCAGTTTCTCCGTTAGAAATTGGTTCTATATTATAATAAATGTAATTACCGAGAGCAGTACTATCATATGAGAATGTAGCGACATCTTGGTTTTCACTAATAAACTCCAAATTTGAAATATCGAATTCTGTATCTTTTTTATTTAGCTTAAAATAGGAATGTTCTTTATAGCGAGAAATTTCCACAGTGTCTGTATGTAGAAAATCAAATTCACAATCTTTATCAATATCTTTAGTGCTTTTAACATCACAGGCAGAAAGTGAGACAAGCATAGCAGTAATTAATAATATTAATAAATTTTTAGATTTCATTCCGTCATTCTCCTTAAATGGTAAAATTTATATTTAAATTATACTGCATATGTTGAACATTTTCAACTGACAAAAAGCACAAAGAAACTACTAAAACTTATGCAAAACAGACAAGCTCTGCCATTTTAGGCAGTTTTTTTTATTTTATTCGGTATGTCACGCAAATTTTTCGCCGTCTTTTTCAGCTTCATGTTCAGATTTCAAACTATCTTCTATTTCTCCGGTAGTTGTGGTACGCATCAAAGTGGGTTGTTCCACGCCATTGGAGTCGATCATAACGCCACCGAGCTGTCTCAGAGCATCAAGCAGGACAGCTCTCATCTGTGGCGGCAGCGACATATATTTCGCCAGCACTTCCTTTTCGTCCTCGTCACGCAAATCAAGGTCTGCAAACGGGTCGGGCAAAGGCTCACGTCCTAAGAGATAGTCTGTTGTTACTCCATAAAAGTCAGCGAGAGTATTAAATCCATCTGCGTTAGGCTCAGATGTTCCCTTTTCATATCTGCCATATGCTTGTTGCGTTATCCCAAGAAATAATGCAACATCTTCTTGTTTAAGTCCTTTTTTTTCACGAAGCTCTTTTAATATTTGACCTCTTTTAATTCTTGTCTCCAAAGAAACACCTCCTTTAATAATCATTATACAACATTAATGTTTGTACGTCAATAAAAAAGTATTAAATAGTCATGGATTAACCAACAAAAATGTTTAAATTCTACAAATTACAAACATTTATTTTGTATATAACAACAAATATGT
>CAMWXM010000341.1 GCA_947178195.1 uncultured Ruminococcus sp. | reverse complement strand
ATGTACAATATATTTAAACAACAAATTACCAGTATTCCGATAATGTTGTTGACTTCGGGGGAAAGGCGGCATATCTGCAAATTTGCCGCCTTACGGCTTTTTAGCCACGAAGAGCATTACTTTTTCAAACTCTTGGGCATTTTAGCCTGATACTGAAACCAACTGCAAGCAGAATTAGTGCTTCGCTCTGCTGTTTTTACAGCCAGTTTGCAAACTGCACCTGCAATCTGCTTCTTGACTTTCGATGAATTAAGCATTATACTCCCCCCTTTCCATATTTAACCTATTGCAAGATTTTATGAAATCATTATAAATAAATTGGATAATTAATGTCAATAAGTTATACATGAACGTCAAAATATCGACATGAACGTCCAAGATATAAAAAAATCCGAGCTTTTTCGCTCGGATTTTGTTTATTTTTAACAAATCACAAATTGACATTTTTGACAGGAATTGGCAAAGTTACTTCAACAATAAATTTGTTTTTTTCACAATCTATATTAAAAAAGCCATCATATTTTTCAACCAACGACTTTACAACTGACAAACCAACACCCATATGGTTCTCCTTTGTTGATAAAAATGCGCCGCTTCCTTTTATAACATTCAAATCATTGCAACAGTTATTTTCCATATTTACTATAATGTACTCATCAACCCTACGCATAACAAAATCAATTTTACGTTCCTTATCTGTAAGATCGACAGACGCTTCAATAGCGTTGTCCCAAAGATTAGAAAAAATACCTGTTATATCCAAATCCTCAATAAATGATAGTTCTAAATCGTCAACCACGGTATTAACCGCTATACCTTTATCCATAGCTAATGAACGCTTTTGATTTATAACTATACTAAGTATTGTATTGGAGCATTGAAACTCTCCGAACAGAGAATCCAGTCTTTTCTCTAAGGTTTGACTGTATTCAGCCGATTTTCCGTTTTCCAATTCATTGAGTTCCGATATAACATCAAGATGTTTCTTCATGTCATGTATAATTTTGCGTGTTTCCTGATATTTACAATCAATATCCTTATAATGTGCAAGCTGCATTTCATTCTGCTTTATTAAAAAATCCATATTGTATTTATATTTGTATAAGTTAGCCACCTTACGAATTATGTATGTAATATACAAATTAAAAGCAAGGAAACCTACAATAATAGATATAATTATGATTCCTTCAATATTATCTCCTATTCTGACAGCAAATATATAAACAATATAACATTCAAATATTGTCATCAGAAAAAGAAAAGTAGATTCTTGGAGCTTAATTTCACCAAGTTCATTTTTTTCAATTAAAGATGAAAAAAATCTTGCCATCACATATAAAACCATCACATTAAGTAAATTACTTATTATTAATAACTGATTATCTGTTTTAATTTCGTTAAAAGTTTTTCCAAATATTACAGACCACATAAAATATGTCAACGTATCGCAAAACACAAGGAAGAAAATCAGAATAATATTATATGTCAAAGATTTCTTAAATGTTGTGTTATACAGCTTTATACAGATTATTTCCAAAACTATTACTTGATACAATAAATTCAGCGGAGCAAAATTAAAATAATTTACTCCAAAAAGTAATCCTGTCCAGATTAAAAAAGCAGCTAAATAAATCCTCTTATTTGTATATTTGGGGCGATATACTGTATGAAAAAACATTAATATTATTAGATTGGTAAAAATTGTACAGAACCCCTGACTGAATATATGCAGAACCTCATAATTCATAATTCAAACCCTTTCTGACACTATAATATTTTTTTACGGAGTTGCTTAGACAGCCGCATATAAAAGTCCTTTTGCTTTTTCTGCGCCAAAGGAACCCACGAACCGTCTTTCATTATAATTCCATTGTCCTTTTCCATACGTCTGACATATTTAAGATTTACAATGCTGTTTTTTGATGTAAGGTAAAATTGTTCTTTGTCAAGCCGTTCATAAATATTTGACAAAGTGTCCTTAACAAAATATTCGCTGTAAACAGTTACCGTCCGAACATACTGGCGTCCCTCAAACAAAAAGTAGCATATATTATTGACATTTTCAATTACTGCACCTTTTGTTGTAAGAAAATCTATATGGATTTCTTCAGCCTCTTTTTTTGAAACAAAAAAATCTTGTAAGACACAGTATATCTCGTTTTTCATATTCTCCCGATCCATAGTTTTGCAAATATATCCAAAGGCATGAACCTTAAGGGCGCGTATGCTGTAATCAGAAAAATTTGTAACATATACTATGGGTACGTTCATATCTGTTTCACGAATTTTCTCAGCTGTTTCTATTCCACTAACTACACGCATTTCAACATCAAGAAATATTAAATCAAAGTACTCATTTGATTTTAACAAAGCTTCGCCGTCATAATATTCAAAAATTTTGAATATCACACTATTCTCTGCCCCATAGTCAAGAATGAATTTCTTTACCCTATCTACATCGTATTTATCATCATCGCAAACAGCAACCCTAAGCATAGCCACCCCTCCCAAAATATAATGGCAAACATCTTATAAATAATTATACCATAAATTAGAAAGGAAGTAAACTTATTTCGACAAAATTCATCTTTCTCTATTATACACCTAAAGGATAAAAAAATCAACCCTTTAGATAGGTTATCAAATATATTTTTTTAGTTTATACTATAAATATATTTAACTAAACAGTCAAAGGAACGAGGTGCTTCAATGGAAATAAGTGAACGTCTGCATTATTGGCGAACAATAAAGAGCATAAGTGTGTACAAGCTATCCAAGCTTAGCGGCGTATCTGATAATCACATCAGAAATCTTGAAAGCGGGGCAAAAACGCCAAAGCTATCAACTCTTGAAGCTTTGGTCAATGCTCTGAACATATCCCTGTCGGAGTTTTTTAATACTCCAAACAACGCAGTAACATATCTTTCAGAGGGAGAACAACGTATTTTAGATATGTACCGCAAGCTTCCAAAGGATAAAGCCAACATATTAATTGACTTTTATGACAAAATGTGCGAAGCTGATTTGCCCGACTCCGAATTATAAAACAGCGTATTATAGGGCTGCCATAGCCGATAAAGCTATGGCAGCCCTATTTTTATTTTGACTTAGGTTCTGAAAAACAAACTGTGTAAATGCATTTATCAGGATAAAATGTCAAGACTAAAAAAGCAGTCAAAAAGGAGGCAACGCTGAGGAGCGACCCAACGCAGGCTGCGGAATATTACGGCGAAGAGCAGCGGTATAATACCGCTGTTTTTCTTCGTCGGGTATTCCCAAGCGGATAAACCTCGGGGTTTGGGGCAGAGCCCCAACAGCCGTCAATATGCCAGTTCAGGCTTGCCAGTTCAGGCTTGCCAGTTCAGGCTTGCCAGTTCAGGC
>CAMWXM010000340.1 GCA_947178195.1 uncultured Ruminococcus sp. | reverse complement strand
TTATAACATTTTATGACCAAAACTGCAACTGCTATTTTATCAA
This sequence comes from uncultured Ruminococcus sp., assembly GCA_947178195.1. Classification (GTDB taxonomy): domain Bacteria; phylum Bacillota; class Clostridia; order Oscillospirales; family Ruminococcaceae; genus Porcipelethomonas. The sequence continues at coordinate 3,351 of CAMWXM010000340.1, read as the reverse complement.
AAAACAAATCTGCTCAATACAACCTCAATTGGATTTTTGGCATATTATTTGCAATGATTACATCCGCTGCTGTGTCGCTTAATTGACAGCTCACGAACATTAATAAATCACAAAAATATAGCCGATGTCTACGAATTTCTGTAAGCATCGGCTTCTTCCTATTCAGTTTATTTTACTTCTTCGTTAAGGGTATCACTATTTATAACTGACGGATTCTTTTCTCAATCGGTTGTTTTTCCTTGTTCCCTATCGTAAGCTCGTATCTAGGCGGTTTGAGTGAGGTACATCTATTTTATAGTACCAATATGGAGCTGTTTAACGGACTTGAACCGTCGACCTCTTCCTTACCAAATAAGATATAGTACTCGTAACTACGTAATTACGTATGGTTACGTGGTGTTAAACTACTTAAATTGTTTTGGGTTGCTATCAAACTGCTATCTTTTTTCTGCCTTAAAAAGTTCTATCATATTAGATAATTTTTTTATATCCTGGTGAATGTAATTTTCAGTTGTTATTTCATAATCTGCATGACCAATTACTTTTATTAAGTCCTCCGGTTTAGCTCCGCTTGCTTGTAATACAGTTGCAAATGTATGACGAGTAGTATGTGGTGTTTTCTTTGAGATGCCATTTTTTGAAGAAAAGGGTAATAGTCTCTTTCACGAAAGTTTTTTTCATTCATACGATTTCCGGCATTATTAGAAATTAAATAACTTCCATCTTTTTTATAAAAGTGTTTTATATATTTTAATGTAGCTGAATGTATAGGTATAATTCTATTTGTTCCAGCTTCAGTTTTCTTTCCACCTATTAAATAAGGATAAGTTTCATTTAAATATACTTGTTCTTTTTTTACATCAAATAATTCACCAATTCTCATTCCAGAAAAAATTAAGATCAATATTATCATAGCAGTTTCATTGCTGTCATTTAATAACAACACTTGAATTTCTGATTCAGTAAATATTTCTTTTTCCTTTTTAGATGATTTCGGTAACTTTAAGAATTGCGAATAATTTTGAGAAATAATATCTTGTGACATGGCATATTTACATAGTTGAGAATAAAGAGATCGTATTTTTTCACATGTTGCTTTAGATTTTCCTTTATCTACAGCATCGTCTATGCATATTTGAATATCTGAGGCTTTTAAATTGCGAAACTTTTTAGAATTATAAGTCATGATATATTTCCACGCTGCATTGTAGGCATCTATTGCTTGCTTTGACAAATCACGGTAATGTGCTGACTTCCAACATTCAAAAATATTCTCTAATGTCATGTTTATTCTGTCAGTTGTGTTAGCTGCAATAGCTTCATTTAAAGCGTTTAATGCTTCTGTTTTAGTTTCATAATATCCAAGTGTAGTTCTTTTTGCATTACCTTCTTTGTCGTATTTACAAGGCAAAACAGCTAAGTAAGGCTTTCTGCGATTGCCACTGACTTTATATACTGAACCTTGTGAGTTAGCTCTTCGGCGTGACTTTCGTTTTTCAGCAGCTTGCTTTTTTCCGCAAAATTTGCAAAACACTGAATCATCTGCAATTTCTTTTTTACACTTTACGCATAACATAAAAATCCTCCTTATATATTTCAACGCCTTGCATCAGCTTGCAGGGCGTTGTTTCTTTTATTTTTTAAATAGCTCACTATGTGAACCGGTTCGTGAAAGTGATAGAACCATTATATCATCAATTAATTCATAAATCAACAACCAATCTGGTTTAACATGACATTCTCTGAAACCTTTCCAATTACCTGTTAATGCATGGTCGTTGTATAAATTTATTAATTTGTCTTGATTTGTGCCTTCGGCAATTAAATTAATCACATACTCCATATCATCTGAATTATAGCCTCTTTTAATAGCACGTTTATAGTCGCTTTTAAATTTAGAAGTGAATTTTACGATATATTTCATTCTGCATTAAGTTCCTCCATAAGAGATTTTATATCTGTAAATCCCTTAATATCAGGATTACGTGCTATTGATTCAGCTTCCAACATAGCTTCAACAGTTTCTTCATTTGGTATTTGAGATGTTAATGCAAATTTTTCTAAAATACGAAATATAACATCCAAATCTTCTGGATTTATAATTTCAATTAAAGCGTGTATCTTTTCTTTAGTACTCATAAAAAACTCTCCTTTATCATTTTTTATATATAACGATTATTTCGCGTCTTTATTTTTAGCATTTTGTTCAGTATTCCACTGGTCTTCGAGTTCACCAGCAGTAATGGTAACACTTTGAGAAGCATTATTTAATATGCTTTTACTTGCTGATTCTTTTTCGATACATCTCCGTAGGAAGTCAAGAACAGCTTCACGCTCTTGATTATTAAGTTCTAAATATTCTTTTATAAGTATTTCTTCAAGTGCTTTAAGGTTTGATACTTTTGCAAATGTACGCAAGGGTGTTTCTTGTTCGATTGTTTCCCGCCCGAGAAGATAATCAGTTGTAACTCCGTAGAAGTCAGCTAGTTTGCACAATGCATACATACTTACATCTTTACGTTCCCCTGATTCATACTTAATGTAAGTTGTGTATGGGATTCCAGTCATTTTTGATACAGTTCTTTTTGAATATCCCTTATTTTGCCTAATAGATGTTAGAATGTCTTTAATATCCATGTGACATGCTCCTTTTTTATTTATTATATCATATTTACACAAATGTGTCAATAACATTATATTAAAAATACAGTTGTGCAAATTACACAAATATTTTTTATACATTTGTGTATGTTTATAGAGCACAAACTATTGACAGATAACCCATGTGGGTATATAATATAAATATACAGAATCACAAACGTGTTAATATCCAATCCGTTGGCAAGTGTCAGGAAGGAGGAAGAATTTATGAATAACACCAATATGAATGAAAAAACTTTTATAGAATTACTTGAAAATGCGTTGGCTGTATATGATACTCCTGAAGAATGCATAAGGCTTGCAATTACATTTATTGATGGTCTTAAAGCAGGAGCAGCACAGGCTAAAAAACTGAAATAGAAAGGAAGTAAGATTAAATGAGTGAAAATTTTTTAAATTTACTGATACATGTGTTAGGCATAATAGCTACTTTTATCGGCGGTGTTTTAATTTTGGACTTTGAAGAATTTAAAATTATCACAAGAATAATTTTAGCGGTTTTGGTTGTTTTAACTTACGGCTTAATGTTTTGTATTCCTGCATTAGCTGGGCAGCCAATATGGTAAATTTTTGATAATAATCATTCATGTGATTTATATCTGCCATTTTGTTATAATTGGCAATATAAAATTCTTGAAGCAATTTTTGAGCATCAAAACTCATATAATTTATGTTTTCTGTAAAAAGTTC
>CAMWXM010000339.1 GCA_947178195.1 uncultured Ruminococcus sp. | reverse complement strand
GTACAGGAAAATCAACGATGATAGAATGCGTTTTGAATATACTTATGTCTTTTGATTCGCCGGCAATCGAGAAGCTGATCGATTACAGCTATTCCTTTGAATATGAGTATGCTCAAAAGGAAATTTCCATTATCAAAAGCAACCATAATTATTGCATTACTGTGGACGGCTCTGCTGATGAGGGAAGTTATGAGAAAATGCGTGCTTTTGTTAAAAAACATTCTCTGTTTCCTCAGCGTGTCATTGCGTTTTACTCCGGAGCAAACAATAAACTTTTGCCCCATATCAGACAAATAAACACACAATATACGAAGCTTTGTAGAGGTACACTTAACCGCTTTCTGAAATCGATGAGCGATGACAGCGAACGCTTTATATCCTATTTTCCAAAAAGGAAATACAACTACTGCGAAGAAGATTTTACTCCGATTTATCTTCTATCAATCCTATGTGGACAAGATTCCTTTGAAAAAGGTTACCTGATCGAGACTTGTCGTTTCAATAAGGTTCAATATGTGGATATGGTTATCAACATAGATAAGGTTGAGCAAATTTTTGGCAGAGGGCGGTTTACAGAGGATATACCTACTGGATTATATTACCTGACAGACTTTATCGATTATCGATTCACAGATCTTTTGCGCAGAGGATTTATGTACTCATCTGTCGGGAAATCTTATTTTGAAATCAAAAATATTGATGCCTTGAATGTTGATGCAATAACCATTTTGGAGTTCTTTGAAAAATTATATTCCCTTTTTGATGCCAGATTTGAAGTCACTGTTACCCAAGGAGAATCTGATGTTAAGTGCGGGCAGATGAGCGAAGGACAGCGGCAGCTTATCAAAATTCTCGGCATGCTTGGCATTTGCAAAACAGAAGACTGCATAGTTTTGATGGATGAGCCGGATGCCTATATGAACCCGAAATGGAAATATGAGATTAAGGATGCTATAGATAAATCTTTGCTGGGCTCTGTCAATACGCAGGCAATTATTTCCACTCATGATCCTCTTGTAATCAATGGAGTAAAAAAAGAATTTATCCGGATTTTCACTCGCAACCAATCTTTAATAACAAACAACGGATCTCACTTTACCAAGGTTATTATCCCAACCGAGAACACCGAGGGATTAGGTATTGATGGGTTGCTACAGAGCGAGTATTATGGATTATCTTCTGTATTGGACAGCGATACGAAAGAAAAAATGGATAAGAAACACGATTTGTTGGTCAAGAAGAAAGAAGACACAATAACTGACGAGGAAACCCAGACATTATTAGAACTGACAAATGAACTTGAAAACATGACATTTGCAAGAAATATACCTACGGATAGTTATTACGATGAGTATGTTGCTGCAATGCACAAAATCTATAAAGAGTGCTCAAAAGTAACTTTGACAGCCGAAGATATTGCGGAAAGAAACGCCAAAGCAGAAGAAATATTGAGAGGACTATTAAAAAAATGAGATATATAGATCTTTCAATCATTGATACAAATGATTATGATGTCAAAAAGTGGCTCAATAAAGCTAAGCAAAGAAATAAAACGCTATTGAGCAAAACTACCCATGCGGAACGTGAAAATTATTTATCGAGTGCTAAAATCTGGAGCGAGTTTAAGCCTATACTAATCAAATATTTTGGAGATAAGTGCTGGTATTCTGAGTGTAGCTTAGATGGGTCGTTTGGCGATATTGATCATTTTCGTCCAAAAAACAGATCAACCGATGAACAAGGGAATATCATTCTGCAAGACGGATATTGGTGGCTGGCATATGATTATTTGAACTATAGATTAAGTTGCGAGAAATGTAATCGAAGTTTTGGCAACGGCGGAAAGAATGATATGTTTCCGCTAAAAGCAGGAACTTTTCCTGCTACTCAAGGTAATAACAACGATACTTCTATTTTGCTTGATCCTTGTGAGCAACGTGACTCAGACTTGATTGATTGTGATGAAGACGGAAAAATAATATCACTTAGCATGGACCCTTACGATCAAATGAGAATAGACATAAGCACAAAAATATACAACTGGGATTGCTTTAATAATGCTCGCAGGAGAGTTCGCTTGGAGTGTAAAACAGCTCTTGAGTCTTTTGAAATTATTTATAAATCTGCACCTGATGAAATGGAGCCTGCACTTAGGCAAATATGTAATTTGTTAGATCCTAAAGCTCCATATTCTTCTTTTTCAAGGCGATACATAGAGTTAAAAATTCAGGACAAGCCATACGCAGATGTAATTATTAAAGCATTAGAATCAATACAGTGAGGAAAAGCATGTCTATATCTTTTGAGAAAATCGAAGATAAATTAATTCTGGTTTACATCCCTGCCATGGGAGTTGACGACATTACAAGACGACTCTCTTCCGAAGAAGGTTTGCAAATAAAAAATACTTTTTTTGTAAGAAAAGCTTTGTTATATGAACCTTCTGAGGACGAAAATGACTGGGAAGAGACTTTTCGTTTTTGTGTTGGAACAGTAGGTAATTTCTATACTCATCTCGATTCAGAAGTACTTGGCACGGATCATTCTTTCTTTTTCGGCAACGAAATTAAATTGAAGTCAGAAATGTTCATTGCATATCGTAACATATCCATTCTTCGAAAAATAGACAAATTAATTGAGCGTGACTTTTACATCGGTGGCAATTGGGAAACTCACAATGGTATATCTAAGGAAACTTTTGATGATCTGATAAGAAAATTCCCAAAAACTGCTGAACTAAATAAGTACGCTCATAAAATGATTGCAAATATTTTGAAAGACTATTTCCCTGAGTGTGATAAATACGAAACAATATATGAAAAATTTATCAAGTCAAAGGAAAGCGTTGATACTACGCAAAAACTTACGCTGTCCAAATACAATATTCAAATTGAATTAGAGCAGTTTACGGTTGCATATCAAGAATTAAAGAGCCTGCTCGATAGATATGAGGTAATTGAAGAAAAGCAATGGCAAGAAAAAATTCATACCATTCTTCAGCTTCTATATCCTAAATATATTTGCTGTGCTCGTGAAATTCGATTTAGCGGAATAGGAAAACATGAAAAACAGCCAGATTTTTTGTTAGTTGATGCAAATGGCTTTGTTGATATTTTAGAGATTAAAAAAGCAGATATTCTTGTGCTAACAAAGTATAGAAACAACTATGTTGCTTCACGAGAATTATCCGGTGCTATTCAGCAAATTGAAAAATACATATATTGTTTAAATGCTTCCGATAGAGCCAAAGAAGATGTTTCTGGTAAACTTTCTTCATTACTTCCCGAAAGTGTTACTACAAGTATTGTGAATCCTCAGGGAATTCTACTGCTTGGTAGAAGCAATGAATTTAACCGTGAACAACGACAGGATTTTGAACTGATAAAACGGCAATACAAACATGTCGCTGATGTTATGACCTACGATGATTT
>CAMWXM010000338.1 GCA_947178195.1 uncultured Ruminococcus sp. | reverse complement strand
GTATTGTAAAAACGCGACTTTCATTTTCTGATACACTTGAATTTCAAAAATAAAAAAGCGTACACTTCCGAACAGAAATGTACGCTTTACCGACAATTACAGATTATAATGCTATGTAATATCAACAGGCAAAGGTTCATTTCCGATATGTTTGATTGTTCTGTAATTAAAAGACTTAAACATTTGCCTGACTCCTTTACAAAGTAATAGATTAAGTATATCACAATATTTTGCAAATGTCAAGTGTTTTAACACATTTTTATTATACATCAATTGATATGATTTGTCAATATCTATTGATCATTTATATAATCCTTAGTATAGGTTATACTGTTACTAAGGAAGTGATTTTATGGATAGCAGTAATATAGAAGTAGGGGCAAGAATAACCGAGCTTCGCCGCAGGCGTGGATATACAAGAGAAAAGCTTTCCGAGCTTTCGGACGTTTCCGTGCAGTTTCTTGCGGACATAGAAAAAGGGCGGAAGTCCATGACGATATCCACCCTTAGAAAAATTTCCGCAGCCTTGCTTTCGACGACTGACTATATAGTCAACGGCACGCCCGACCGTGACGGCAATTCAGCAATTTTATCCATTATAAATACTATTCCCGACAAAAATAAAAAGCAGGCGGAAATTATCCTTACTGCTTTTGCGGAAGCTGTTGAGCAAAATAAATTAATTTGAAATCAAATCTTAACAATGACATCTTATGTAAACATATACAAATTGCTATTATATATAACGTCAAAGAATTATAAATATTTTATAAATCACACGAAAAATCACAAGGAAAACAATTGTTACAGAGTGCGAATGTGTACTGAACTGCAAGGGCAAACCGTGTCCTGCCGCCGTCTGTTGAGACGGATCAATGGCGCAACCGACAATCAATTTTTCAGCAAACAGAAAACCGCCCTTTTAAATCGACGGCATTTGCTCTATTCTCTGTTTGCCCCGATAGCTTTCTGCTACTTTACCTCAACCATCGAAATTACCTGCAAATTATTTAAAAGCGTAATATATTCCTCAATGGGAATTTTGTATTTCTGACATATCCGTATAGCCATTTCAAGATATTTTTTTGCATTTTCAAAATCCTTATTAAAAAAATAATACATACCGAAATTCTCGTAAAGGCTATAAAACAGAGAAATTTCCCGCTGCTCAAAATTCCACTCGGCAAGCACATAGGGTCTTGACAATTAAGGAACTTTATACTATGCTATATATAGCCATTCTTTGCTATGAGATATCTTCTCATAGCAAGGCAGTGAGGCTATACTTATTTTTACTCAAATATGTTAGGATGAATAAATATGAAAAAGGCAATTGTTGAACATGATGTTGTCAACTCACAAGGAGTTTTGTTTGCCGCAAAAGGTGAATCTGTGAATCAGCAAAGATTGGAAGACCTTTTGAGCAGAGGCGAGATCTCTTTTGAAGAATATGTAGAATGTAATCCAAATGCCACGGAAGCAGAGATGGCTAAAGCTTTTATTTCTTATTCTATAGGAAAAACCATTCCATTCGCTCCTGAAACCATAAAGCACGAAGTCATGGAAATATTAGAACAAGTCTCTGACGAAAACAACGTCGCTGAAATGGTTGGCTGTCTTGAAAGACGCTCGTTATGGTCTTATGAGCATTCAATGAGGGTTGCCATAATTGCTGCGGCAATAGGGAAAAAAATGAATTTTTCAGACGACGAACTGATTGTTGCTGCCGAGGGCTCCATAGTGCATGATGTGGGGAAAATCTTCTTTGTCAATTTAGTCGAAAAGCACGGTACGTTAACACAAGAAGAGTATAAAATCATAAAAGAACACACCAAAGCGGGATACAGATTTCTGAAAGGCGCCGGATTTAAGGAGGAAGTAGCTAATATTGCACTTTTACACCATGAGCGCCGCAACGGAAACGGATATTGGGGGTTAAGCGACCTGCCGCGTACGGTCGAAGCCGTTGGTATTGCAGATTCTATAGACGCCATGATGGCTGCAAGACCATACAAAAACGGAATTGACATAAATAAGGTAATAGGTCAATTAACGGAAGAATATAGAATAAACAATTCATACGATCCAGACATGTTGATCGAAGCAAGAAAATTAATGCTTTTGCCTTAATGCAAAAAGCAGCAACGGCCAGAGATAAATCCGGCTATTGCTGCTTTTTTATTTGGGGAAATACTCTTTCAAGATTTCTCATTCTGCCGGATGTTCAAATAATGTATCGAGAGAAGTAAAGTGCAAAATATGAATTTTTTTACATTCTGCACTTCCTGAATCTTGACGAGTATTTGTATATTGCTTTATATACTGATTGTTTTCTATTAGTGCAACGATATAACATAGTAACCGCCGCGCAAACTTCTTGCAAAAATAAGAACGTTATAGTATAATATAAATAAGCTTGTCTGTGCTGAACTATGAATTGTTACAGGTGCGGACAAAGAAAAAAGATTTCTTATCGCAGATAGAAAATATTATTGTATTTAATCAATTTCTTATTATAAAATTTGTTATACGTAATATGTTTAAATATAAGAAAGGAGTTTCGGGCTCAAACCGATATATTTAATATGAGATTTAAACTTAAACCGGACTATTTTACTGAGCGCATACCATTGGGCATACGAAGAAAGGGTAACACTTTTTATTTTCAGTTGCAGCATGAGGTTGTTGGACCTGAAAGGTATAGACAAATGCCGTTTCTTGAATATGATAAAATAACAACTTCAAATTTTGCGGACATTGGTTCTATGGCAATCAAACTATTAAACAGATTTCATGAGATAAGTGATTTTACAATTCACGGGCTTGAAAATATGCTTGCAAATAATGATAGCACTCTGTTAAATCAGACTAATGTTAATCATTTTGAATTTTTGGAAGCAAAGGATTTGAAGGATTGTTCACTTTCTTATGATATGTGCAATATTGAGTACTGTATTCCTGAAAATGTATATAAATTTAACATTTGGTGGCATAAAAAGGGAAACGCAAATCTCATAAGCTGTGATTCTTCTCAAGGAGAAAAGGGAGTTTTAACATTTGACGAGCCACTTGAATTTACTGATTATCCTGATTCTGAAAGCTTAGGACGGATGATAGTTGAGGCACTTGATCGAAGTAGAAAGATTACCGACAAGGTTGCGGGAAATCCATACCACGAAAAAAATATTGAACTTTTAAATGAAAGTAAACTGACTGTATCGGCTCCCCGTGACAAGCATTTCATTGATGAAGAAGATAATGGGGTCGGCGAGGTTTATCAGCTATACGGTTATTATCCGAGAGAGGACTCCGAGGAAGCGTCTGCCGTATTCTACATAGGAATTGCCGCCGAGCTTGACTGCGATATGAGCGAGGAAAATATTTGCAGGGCTTGGGAGAAACAAAACGGCAAAGCAGAGTTTTTCGAGGTGAATTCTGT
>CAMWXM010000337.1 GCA_947178195.1 uncultured Ruminococcus sp. | reverse complement strand
CATTTGTTGTATTTAAAGCATTTTCACTCGCAAGTATCTTTTGGAGCGTAATCTGTGAAATCTGTTGTTCAAGTTCACTGCCTGCAACAATTTCTTCAAGTATGGACTGTTTTTCTTCATCTGAAGCAGTTTTATATCTTTCAATTTCATTTGTATATTCTTCGGTTTCAGATACTAATTCAGCTTTCTTTCTGAGCAGTGCATCGTCAACAAGTTCCTGTGCGTTTGTTATGCCCATGAGTTCAAGCTGTTTTGTAATTGCATTGGCAGTTTCATCATTAAGCTGTTCTAACGTATCTGTACTATTCAAATATGAACCGGCGAGGTCATTGAAAGCCTGTCGCACTTGGTCTGCTGTAGAATCGCCATTCGTAAGAGTATCGAAGAATGGTTCAAGCTTAGTCGAATCAAATGTTATACCAACTTCTTCTTCAATTTCGGCAAATGATTTACGGAGATTTTCAAGCATAGAGTTATCTACAGCATCAAGACTAAATCCATCAGAAGTAAATATTTCTTTGTATGCTTCGCCTAATTTTGAAAATTGTGGTTCAAGCTGAGTTGCAAATTGCCGGATAGAAGAAGAGATGGTTGGAGTGATTGAAAGCTTTGTTTCATTGCCTGAATTAGAGCCGGCAAGATATTTTTCCATAGCTTGTTCACGAGTATTTGACTCTTCCAGACATTGATTCCAAAAAGCAATTTCATCTCTGGTATTAATGGAGTTCTGCTTTGCAAAATCATCTAAAGCCTGACGTTCAGTGCCTAACAATCCATAATTTTTGGAACTCTTTTCAATAAACTTGCGGGCGGCATCATTTGTTATCTGTTCGTAATTTTTTTTAAGTTCTTCCGCATCGCCCATTAATGGTTTAATATCAATGGTGACACCATCAATACTGTCCAAATATCCTTGAAGTTCAGAAACAAAATCAACTACATTAATATCACCTTCTTCAAATTCCAGCAACTTTGCAAATTTTGTATTGATATCATCCTGATATTCATCCGGAATACTCATTAAAGGAACAATGATATTTTCTTTAATATATTGTTCATATTCAGTATCACTAAAAAACTTTTTACCTGTTTTTTCTTTAATAGCATTCCAATCAAGGTTAGGTATCAGCGCTTCAATCAGTTTCTTTTTCTGTTCATCCATAAAATCATACTGATAAGTACTTTTAACCCATGCAACTAAGTTTGGTGTCATTTTTGCATATGCATCCTTAATTGCATTTTCCCGTTCCTGAATATCTTTAGTAATTCCGTTAATATAAGCGGCAGATTCATTTTTCCTTGTGTAGTCTAACTGTTTGTAAAAGTTTTCTATTGCCTTTTGTACCAGTGGGATTTCGCTTGAAGAAAATATCATGGAGTCAAATACTGTATCTTCGATTATTTTTGCACCGGAATTCCTGATCGCATTTTTGAACTGCTCCATTTCATCAAAATCAAGATTAAGACCACTTCCGGTACCAAAATCTATTGAACTGATATCATTGTCTGCGGTCTTGATTATATTTTCTATATCCCTAAAAACTGTAGATACTGTATTTAATTCAGCCTTCAGATTTGATATATCAATATTTGCCTTATCTACTTCGTAATATATCCCCTTGGCAACATCGTCCATGTTATCAACAAGTGTCTGTTGTGCTATGGCTTGTTCTGCTTCGAGTACTTTGTTTAATTTTTCGCTGACCTCTTCTGCATTGTTACCAATATAAAGCAGTGCATCACCCTGATCAGTATATCCGGTTACCAATTCAGGAGAGATATCTGCAAATTTGTTGGAAATAGAAAGGTATTCTGCATAGTCTTCCTCTGATAGTTTAATATTCTTGGAGAACTTATCTACACCTTCAGATAATTCTAAGAATCTGTCTTTGTTTTCCTCGATAGTAGTAGAAACATCTTTCAGTTTATTTTGTGCATCATTAATTGCCTGCTGTGCATTCTCCATAGCCTCAATTGCATATTTACTACGGTTTATCCAATTGTCAAGTGCTGTTGTAGCGAATTGGATTCCTTTGGAAATGGCAGTAAATAAAAGCTCATTACCAACGGTTGCAAGTGCCTGTAATGCTACTTTACCTGCTTTGGCTGAGAGAGTCTGTGCTTTAATTGCCTCATTGTGAGCGAGAGCGGAGGCACGGGCTTGTTGGTTGGCTTTTACGAGGTCACTTTGTGTGCGGATTTGTCCTTCCGTTTCTTGTCCCCATTTTGCAATCCACTTTTGGTTGTCATTTAAGCTATTGGAATAATCTTGCCAAGACATAGTACCGGATTTAACTTTTTTGTCTATTTCATTTAATTTTTTTATCCAAAAATTAAAATCAAAATTATCTTTATCTATTTCCGGTATTAAACGGTCTACATCAATTAATTGTGCCTTAATAGATTCCTTACTTGGATATAATTGTTTCCAAATACTATCAGAATTTTTAACAGAACCAATTAGGTCATCTGTTGCCTGAAATGCTTTGCTTATATCTTTTATTTTCCCAACAATGGCAGTACTGATACCATTAATGTTTTTTCGTACAGAATCGGCAATTGTCTGCCCCAATTTTTGTCCTGTTTTTTGCGCCTCTGATGTATTAACATTCGTCTTTAAATCAATCGTTTTAAGCTGTGATTGCAGAGCAGCTATTTGCGCATTGATTTGTTTCACCGTAGGACCAGTATCCAATGCACCGGTTGCTTTTATATGTTTTAATTGTTTTTGCAGTTTTTTGATATCTGCATTAATTTGTGTTACTGTTTTTGGGACATCTAAACCAAGTACAATTTGTTTATCAGTATTAGCCAATTTATCACCATCCTTTTTAGTCGTTCTTGCTTTCGGTGTTACGGCCGATAATCAGTTTGACGACTGAATCTGTCAGTTTCTTTTCGATTTCCTCCGGATGCTTTGCAAGCTCAGTAAATACCTGATCTGCAATATTCCAGAATACTAAGCGATATTTTATTTCCTTTGACTTGATCATAAACCATCTGAATAAAGTAATCATATTTTAATTCTCCATTTCTTTTCGTACATTTCTCATTTCCTGACAGGCATTTGCCGTGCTTTTTTCCCATGTATACATTTCCTTCTGTACGACTGAGTGTACAAAGCTGTTCTTGCCCTCGGCCTCTTCGTATTCCTCAATCAGATCTTCCAATGCGTCTAATTCCATGTCAGTGATCTTACCAAGAGAATGATAATACCGATAAGATTGACTTATTTTATCTTTTAATTCAGCTCTGATCCGCTTATTGTTTCTTCGTTCACTTTCCATAAATCGTTCATCCGTATTGCGTTGCATATCGTCTATTTTTCTTGAAATATCAGATAGCGACTCTGAAAGTTTATTTTGCGCATTGGTTAATTCTTTCTGAATAGAGAGGAATTGTTCACGATCACGAATCCTGTTTTCCATTATTGTCTTAATATCAGAC
>CAMWXM010000336.1 GCA_947178195.1 uncultured Ruminococcus sp. | reverse complement strand
GATGCAAGTATTGTTTTTTTAGTGGTATCCGCACCCGCACAAGCTGCTAAAACTACTATACAAAACATATCTACACCTCCTCAATTTTACCATCGTTTCCACCATCTTGTATTAATGGAATCTTCTATGTGCCTTAATGTTGAATCTATAAGGAATTTAAATTTGTGATCCTTTTTGATTCTTATGAGCTTTTTATCCAAAATGCTATCAGCAAATTTATTTTCCAAATCGGTCCAGATTTTAGCACAAACCTCTGGTTTATTAATATGTATTTCAACATCAATATCCCATCGGCCTGCATTTAGAGTATTGATGTGTGTAACGGTGGGCAAAGTCTTTACATAATTTTCAAATAGTTCCTTATTTTCATATGTGTCAAATTTCACAAAAAACATATAGCATTGATAACCCAAAACGTTTGTATCAAGAACCACTTGAAATTTATTTATCACCGCCCTTGAAAGCAATTCATCAATAATTTTTTGCGCTTCATCTTTGTGAATTGATGCTGCCTTAGCTATTGTATCAATTGTTAGACGTTCTGATGAATTCATAGCTACAATAACTGAATACTCTTTTCTTGTGAGTCTTGTCCTAGATGAATCAAGAGTTATATGATCGTGACTCAAAGAGGAAGTGTCAATTTTTTCGATTAGAAAACTTTGCCCACATATATATTTATCAGGAACGATATCTATTTCGTATCGGTATAACATCTCACCAAAAATATCGCGAAGATACTTAACGCGTTCAAATAGTTTCGCATTGTTTTCGATTAAAATAGCTACACGAAAAATGATATAATTTTCATTTGTTTTATATTCATAACACTCAGCAACCCAAGCAATATATGGATCATGAGATAATATTTCGGCAATCTGAGAAGAATCCATGGTAGAATTTGGCTTGAAAAACAAGTTCAACAAAAAGACCTCTAAACCAAATTGAGCAACATTAATTACTGGCATAATATGTCGAATAGCCCGAATACTGTAGAGCTTGTCTATTCGCCGTTCTAACTCTTCTAAAGAAAGATTTACATTCTTAATCTTTGCAAGTAAGCTAGAATACTCTTGCAATGGGTTCTGATCCAAACAATAAATTATCTCTTTATCAATTTTATCAATATGAGCCTTTGCTAAACTTCTCGCAACACATCGAGTTTCATAATTTGCGTTATGCTTAATAGAACTCGCTTGTTTATGCCACTCGACTAGAATATCTGCTATGTCTTGTTTAGTTAAATCGCCAATCGACACCTCAGTTACTCCAGCTTCATTTTTATCAATAGGGACAATTACTGTGCCATTCGGCTGAATAATAAAGTATGCCGCATTTCTCATACTTCTTGTCGCAAGAACACAATTAAATTTGGCTATTGGCGAAATACTTTCTTGGAACAGCTTAAAATCTTCAGAAAAAGCAGACAATTTGTCTGCCGAAATTGCCAAAGCACTTTGATTTATCTTCCCACGACCCTCTGGAATAAACTCATATATTTTCCAAAGATCAATAGAATAGTTTTTCAAAAATTCATATATTTTTTTATAATAACCAATACTCAAATTTTTTGAAGTCAAAACAGTTCCAACTTTTATGGCAAAATTGTGGGGATGTCCTTCATAGTAATCTAAAATATCCTTGACTGCTTGAAAACTAGAACCAATCGATGCCCCTTCGTGAGAACTCTCTCTTCCATTTGTCTTGCTACTCTCTTCATCATAGCCATCTAATGGGAGAGATAATTTGGAAATATATTTTTCCAATTCCTCTCTATACTTCATATATTCGATTCCGTTTGTAGAGAGATAAATGGATATACCGCGGCTATGCAGTTGTCTGATAATATGAATAGCATTATTACTTAATAACGGCTCCCCCCCGGAGATGCACACAGTTTTACAACCAGATTTGACAATTTCCTCGATGGTTCTGTCTATAGTGTCTTGAGACATTTCCGGCAACTCGGCAGATGCATAACAATAATCGCAACCACAATTACATTTGGATGTAATTCGCCAGTCAATAATATTACATTCAATGTTAAAATCAGACATTTCTACTTCTTCTCCTTTCTATACTTTATATATGTTTAAATTGTATTATACAAAATGTTCTTCATCATCAGAAAAGCGAGGTGCGCACAAAACTTGAAAAACTAAATCGTTATCACCGATATTTTTTATGCCGTGCATATCATGTTCTCCGGATGAAAACGTAATAGTGAATGGCTCGTTAAGATTATACTCTATGTTTTCTTTTTCACGCAATAACAACATCTTCCCACCGTTGAAAAAGAAGAAGGATTCATAGCCTGTATCACTTTCATCTGGGCATAAAGGTCTTGTATGCCAATGTATTGGCAAAGTATGTCCAGGCTCAATTTTGGCAAACATAATATCTGCTGCGGCATTAACTGGCAGATTATTATGTACGCCAGCATACATATCGTGAGTTTCATCCATAAACCACTGCAAGTCACTGTTTTTTACAAATAACATAGGTGATTCCTCCTTAAATTTTAATTGATTTTGTTGCAAAGTAAATCGGCATGTATTTTGTAAGCTGCGCTGCCGTTTCACCTATACATGTGTCATAACAAGTTGTATTATTATCAACTGGATGATAATCTTCGTAGAACCCTGTTATCATCAAGCCTGCATCAATCTGACCAGTAAGTTGCTCAGCAAAAGAATGACCAAATTGAATCCCGTCAGTATCACTTAAACTAGTCAATTCATCTTCAGATAAATCAAATAGGGGATTAAATGGCATTTTATACGATAATTTGCATTCACCATTCCACTTTTTGTATAAATATATAGTTGGATTTGCAAATCCTGCTAAAAGTTTTCCTCCATGCTTAAGCACCCTATAACATTCTTTCCAGATATGAAATACGTCTTCTATATAACTGTTTGACACTGGGTTAAATATAAGATCAAAGCTTTCATCTTCAAACGGAAACTTTTGAGTCATATCTCCTTTAATTAAAGTTATATCATAGCCTTCTCTTTCCGCCACAAGTTTATCTGATGCCAGCTGCTTAGAGGATATATCCAATACTGTTACTTTTGCGCCTCCAGCGACAAACAAGGGGCTCTGCTGTCCTCCACCGCTTGCTAACCCCAAAACCTTCTTGCCCCCAAGAGGCAAAATCCAGTCTTTGGGCACCTTCTTTAATGGCGTTAAGTATAACTCTATTTGTCCATTTTGTGCATTTACAAACTCCTGATGGGTTATAGGTAGCGTCCAAATACACTCTTCACTTACCCATTTATCCCAAGAATGTTCATTAACACAGGTGTAATTCAAAATGACACCGCCTTCCTTGAAAAATAGCATCTTTAAAAAATATATTATAAGCTTTATGGTTGATTAAGTGCAAAACCTAACAGAAAACTTACAGCTTTTATTCTTCTACTCACTTACGATGAATTTCTGAAATCTCATCGTCCTCACCGTACCAAATGAATATTATAT
>CAMWXM010000335.1 GCA_947178195.1 uncultured Ruminococcus sp. | reverse complement strand
CAGTATATTTTTTGTTTTTTCAGCCCCCAGCGGCGCATGCCCTTTAAAGTGCCCAACGCCCATGTTATCCAACGTAAAGCAATCCGGTTTAGCAATATCATGAAAAAACATCACTGTACGAATAAGTGGCGAATTTTCAGCAGATCCAACTGAATGAATGGTATGCTCCCACACATCATATTTATGATACGGCGTATGCTGGTCAAATCCGTACATACTGCGTATCTCTGGAATAAATACCTCTATCACATCGCAATAATTCCTGAGAATTTTTTTACAATTCCTTCCACATAAAAGCTTAATAAATTCGTCTTTTATACGTTCAGCAGATATATTTTTTAACAAAAAAGCATAGTCGTGAACCGCTTTTGCAGTCGTTATTTCAATATCAGATTCCAATTCTGACGCAAATCTTAAACAGCGTAAAATTCTGAGTGCGTCCTCATTAAATTTGTCACAAGCATTGCCCACAGTTCTGATAATTTTATTTTCAACATCCTGTTTTCCGTCAAATATATCAATAATTTGTCCGTTTTTATTTTGTGCCATTGCATTTATAGTAAAATCACGACGTTTCAAATCTTCTGATAAATCACAGGAAAAAATAACATTTTCAGGGTGACGATTGTCGCAATAATTCACATCAATGCGATAGGTAGTTATTTCTATAACATTTTTTTCAATCACAATCGCTATTGTACCATGCTCTTCGCCGGAAGCTATAATTTTATGATCACAAAAAATCCGTTTTAGTTCTCCCGGCAGAGCGTTAGTCGTAATGTCATAATCATGCGGCTGTTTTCCCATTAAAAAATCTCTGACACAGCCTCCGACAATATAGGCTTCAAAACCGTTATTCTCTATTTTATTAAGCGCTGTCATAACATAACCTGGTAAATCGAGCATACTTACTCTCCTATTGCATTTTTAAATAAAAAAAGAATCCGAATTACTTCGGACTCTTTGTATTTTTAATTGTCAATTATCTCTTCGCAAAGTAAATTGCCATTGCAGCAGCGTCACGGATATTAACAATGCCATCACCATTGAAATCTGCAGCAGGATTCTTTTCAATTGGTAAATCGTCACCCTGAGCACGTTTGATAGCGATCCATGCAGCGTCACGGATATTGAAAACGCCGTCGCCATTAGCATCACCAAGAACGAAGCCAGCAGCAGCCACATACTTCATACCTAAAATTGCCTTTCCTTCAGCATATGCCTTCATAGGAGCTTCTTCTGTGCCCTTCAGTGTAAGATCATCATATTTAACAGATGAGATCCAAAGGTTAAAGTTTTCTTTATTTGTATTGCTGATATCCATATTGTTTACATTTTTCATAAGTAATGCAATCTTACCTTCAACAGTTGTAGCTGCTGAAATATCAACTGCGCTGACTTTTTTTCTGAGCTTTACGGATAATTCAGCTAAATCAGCATCTGTGTAGTTACCGTTCTTATATTTTGCCTTTTCAGCAACATACTTGATAACATCATCAATTGTTGCAGAAGCTGCAAGTTCACCATCTAAGTATTTAACAATATCAGTTGAAGTCAAGAAAGCAACGTTGCCTGTTTTTTCGATTGTAAGTGAATCAGGAACGTTTACAACGTTAAGGTTATCACAAAGAACAAAAGCGTAATCTGCAACACCTACTACTGCCACTTCATTTTCACCAACTGTTGCAGTTGCAGGAATAGTAACCTCTTCCTCAGTTGTCATTACTTCTGTAACAATACCATTAGCGTCAACAACAATTTTAGTTTCCGGAGCTGCTTCTTCATCAGCAGCGCTTACTGCAAATGGAATTGCTGAAGCAAGCATAGAAACAGCGCCTGCAACGGCTAAAAACTTTGTAAATCTCATAATTATTCCTCCATATTTTTAAATTATGCATTTATTATAACACCAATGTTCCGGTTTGTCAATAATAATCATATTTTTTTCAAAAAATATGAATCATTTACCAACCAAGACAATCGGTTGTTTACTTATTTTGTCGTTATTAACGAATTATCGTCATTCTGCATTAACAAAACAAGTAAGGCAATCATTTGACAAATCACCAGCTGTTTAAATTGTCCTTAACTATAATAACACTTAAATATATATTTGTCAAGAAAAAACCGAAAAAATTACAGATGTAATTAATACCATAAACACTTAGCACACACAAACTGGTAAAAATTCACAAATCATCTAATATTTATTTTTAGAGGTGTCTTTTATATAAATAGTAGCAAAACTGTTTTATTTTCATATTATTTATTATAACTGCTAAGCTTTAGAAGGAGAGATTTTTATGAACATTATATCAATTTCAGTTATTTTAATCATATCGGCTGCTTTGCTTGCCGGGATTTCCCTTGTATTTATGAAAATTTACGGCAAGGGTATATTCTGCGGTCTGAGAACAACTATTGCCGTTTCCCTTGACAAACATGATGACGCCGAAGCAATACTCAACAGGATAATAGATAATTTAGGCGCTGAATGCGAATGCTCAACGGTAAAAATTATCATTATTGACAGTGGCATGAACGAATATCAGTGCAAGCTCTGTCAGCAGTATTGTAATAAATACAGTTTTTTTATAATATCTGCTCCCGAAAATATTTATGATAATATTATAAAGCTTCAGAAGGAACAATAAGAACAGCACAGTACAAAGATTGTGCTGTGCTGCCATAGATAAATATTTTTTCTACATAACTGATTCTTTTTCACATTTTTTCGGACGTGACATAAGCATGCCGATAGCTTCCTTAACATTACCGCCATCGAATAAGACTTTGCTCAGCTGTTCTGTGATAGGCATTGAAACGCCCATTTTTTTTGCAAGGTCAAGAGCTATTTTACAGCAATTATATCCTTCGACAGTACCCACCAGCTTAACCGCTTCCTGAGGGCTTACTCCCTGCCCAATAAGTATTCCTGCACGTCTGTTGCGGCTGTGCATGCTGGTACAGGTAACGATAAGATCGCCTATTCCCGTAAGTCCGGCAAATGTAGAATTATCCGCTCCCATAGCCGCTCCCAGTCTTGCGATTTCCGTAAGACCTCTTGTCATAAGAGCAGCTCTCGTATTATCGCCGAATTTCATTCCGTCGCAGATGCCTGCGCACAAAGCGATTATATTTTTAAGCGCACCTCCTATCTCACAGCCGATAACATCGCTGTTGATATATATTCTGAAAACGTTGCTGCTCATGACTTCTTGGATATACGCCGCTGCGTCCATATTTTCCGAAGCAGCAACAACTGTTGTGGGGACTCCCAGAGCCACTTCCTCCGCATGAGAAGGACCGGAAAGAATAACCACAGGCGAATCTGGTATTTCCTCGTGTATGACCTGGCTTATAAGCTTCAGACTACCATTTTCAAGTCCCTTGCTGGTATTTACCACAATCATTTTATCTGTAACATAGTCTGCGGCTTTTTTCGCAACGTCCCTTACAAAAGGCGAAGGAATACCCAAAAGC
>CAMWXM010000334.1 GCA_947178195.1 uncultured Ruminococcus sp. | reverse complement strand
CCGCATAACATAGCCATTTGCCGCATATATTCCGGTCAACTTTTTCGTAATGGTCAACAATCGGTCAACAACCGGAAAATACCGAAATTTCATGCCCTAACTTATCTTGCGTTTCGGTAATTTGGGAAGAACCTTTGTCACAGCCTCACAGCAATGCTTATCATTATTTCGGAGCGTATGTCCGTAAACCGAAAGCGTTACATCGGAACGACTGTGTCCTGCTCGTTTTGCAACGTCCAAAATGCTTATTCCCGCTTGGAGCTGCATGCTGATTGCTGTGTGACGGAACTGGTGCGGATGATAGTTCGGCAATCCGTTCTCTTTGAGAAATTTTCTGAACCACATTCGCATAACATTAGGATTCATACAGCCCCCGGGAGTCGGACCCTTCGTGAAGAATACTGCATTTGCAGAAAAATCCCACTTAGTGCCATACATTTCTGCTGTGCTGAGATAAAATTTACGATATTCCCGGAGCATATTCATTATACCATCATCCATATACAGCCAACGATCTCCCGAAGCGGTCTTGCAGCCATCTGCAATATGATAACCGCTGCAATCCTGCCGGAAATGACGGCAGATATGTATTTTGCCCTCACCGAAATCAATGTTATCCCAAGTAAGCGCACACATCTCTCCAATTCGGCAGCCTGTTGCAAGCAAAAGACTGAAAAATACTTGGTGCATATAGTGCTTATCATCGGCGTAAAGAAGCGTGAAAAATTTCTCCAAGTCGCATTCGCTTATTGCCGACACGTCACGCTTTTCAGCTTTTGGCGGCGTCGCAGCTTCGGAATAATTTCGTGGAATAATACCTTCCTTGAGCGCAGTTTGAAGCACATTGTGAACAAAGACATGCAGCTCGTGTACATAACGTTTTGAATTACCGTCGTCAAGCAGCTCACTGTAGGCATTGTTAAGAGCCTTCGGAGTAAGATTTTTAAGTTGAATATGTCCGATATAAGGCGACAGCTTTTTCTTGTTGAAACGGTAAAAGTTCGCCGTTGACGGAGCAATTCCCGCCTGCTTTTTCAGTTCAATGAAATAGTCGGTGTAATTGTCAAACGTAATTCTTGCATCGGAAACAGTCTGTTCCTCAACACCCTTTTCAAAAGCAAAGCCCTGCTTTTCGGCATTTTTACGGTTCCAGTTTTCGCTTTTATTGGGATCGTATTTTACAGAAAGCGTTTTAAAAACCTGCCTTCCGTTCACGTCCCTGTGGTCGAAAACACGAACTCGGTAGGACGTTATTTTACCGTCCTTGTTTCTGCGTGTCTGAATATTCATAACTTCTCCACCCTTTCGCAAGAAGTGGTGATTTTTGCCTGCCTTTTCATATTACCTCCGTTCCGACAGACGAATATACCGTATGATTATTATACCATACTTTTTTCGTTTTGTCACTATTTTTATAGAAAACTTTTTTGTCTTACATGTTGATTTTATTTATCCCCGAATATAATTGATAAGGTCGTCCTTGTATATAAGGATTTTCCCTCGTTTACCCTCTCCTGCTCGAATGTGTTTGATCTTGTTTTGATAAACAAGTTTGCGTATGGAATGCTCCGACAGCCCGTGAACAAGCTGCATACATTCCTTAATCGTAAGCATTTCAATTGGATGGGATACGGGTTCGTCAGCGGTGAGATTGAAAAGACTATTATCATATGCCAGTTCTGTGATAAGTTCATTGATCTGAGATATAATTTCATTTCTGCGGTCTTTCGTCATTGTATAATCACTTCTTTCTGTTTTGCTATAAATGTCTTGTATAATATTATTATAACAGAATTGTTAGATACTGTCAATTCGCAAAATACATAAAATGCCTTTTTTCATTAAGAAACCGGCAACTTAAAATTAATACATATATGTAATGATTTGTAAAGTACCAATTTTGGGGTATTAGCAATTTGCACAAAATTCTGCCATACGGAGATTTGTGCGGCAGCGTGGTGAGTAATTAAGGTATTATTGAACCTCCTTTCCATCTTGTTTTTCATAAAAGTATCAGCTCCTTTGATGTATTAACGGTATCTTATCAGACCCGTTTCAGAAACCACCGACGGCAGTACCACTGCCGTCCAATCAAGTAACTGATTACTTTTGGTATTCCATGAGATTATGCTTTGTTTGCAGATTAAAGACAGAATAATATAAAAAACAGAGCTGCAATAATAAATCAACCAAATGAATTGGCTGAAAAGCAAAAAATCCATTAACACCTGTTATAACGTGCTAATGGATTTTTTGCTATATTATAGAATTATCAAATCATTCGTTAAGACTTTTCCCTAACTTCAATAATAATTCAGCCTTTTCATTCGGAAGAGTTCTATAGTATTCAACAAGCTCCCGCTCTTTTTCGGTGAGTATAGAAACCTCGTCATTTTCGTTAAAAAGCTCCGATAATGTTATTCCGAGGGGAACAACAAGCCTGCTTAATGTTTCAACTGATGGTTTTCGTCTGCCAAGCTCCAGGTCACTGATGTGACTTTGAGAGATACCTGTTTCCTGCGACAGTTTATATATGCTCATATTCTTTGATTTTCTGACATATCGCAGCCGCTCGCCTATTATCATATATATCGCTCCTTTATATATAATTATAATACCATTTTACGCATAATTTAATCCAAATAAAGCGTTGATAATACTTTTATTTTGTGGTATAATATTACATATCAATTCAAGGAGTGATTGTGTGAGAACAGCTTGCTTTACGGGACACAGGGTTTTGACAGGAGATATATCACAACTGGAAGAACGGCTATACAATGCACTGGAGAGAGCCGTTACAAATGCGGGTATTACCGACTTTTACTGCGGCGGAGCGATTGGATTTGATATGATATGCTCCAAAACTGTCTTAAAACTTCGTGCAAGTTATCCGCATATCAGACTGCACTTGATACTTCCATGTCCGCCGCAGGAACAGATTGCAAAATGGACTGATATGCAGCGGTCAGAGTATATGCGGGTATTGGCAGCCGCCGATACTGTTGAACTGACCTCGCAATATTACTATAACGGCTGCATGAAAAAGAGAAATGCCCGCCTTGTGGAGCTTGCCGACTGTTGCTTCTGTTTTCTGAACGCAGACAATTCACAAAGCGGGACGGCTCAGACTGTCAGAATGGCTTTAAGCAAAAGAATTATGGTGGTAAATTTCTTTAAGTCATAATTTGATTATGTAGCTGCTTTCAGATTCTATATCATGTTTCTCCAAGAATCCTATAAAATTGAATTTGTCATAGTGCCACGCAGCAATGCCGTTAATAAATATGCATTTGATGAGCAGGCAGCTGTTTTCAATTTTGTCTAAATATTCGTCCTTATCGCAGCCGGGATTCCAGCTTGCATACAGAGCGCCGGCTGTGCCATCAAAAAGCTGCCTTAATGTCGTGGTGTCAGTAACTTCAAACCCGGCACATTCCTTTGACAAGCTGCAAATGTTGAGATAAAGTGAGGAATATTTATTTGTCCCGGATTC
>CAMWXM010000333.1 GCA_947178195.1 uncultured Ruminococcus sp. | reverse complement strand
GATCATCTGAAAACACTCCTTAAAGATGATGAACATAAAAAAGCCGTACTTGCACAGGCAAGCACCGACAAGAAAACACTCCAAGCAAAAGAAAAAGAAATCCTTGGTGAAATAGAACATACCGTCAACGCGTATATTACCTCTTTGTGCAAGGCGATTTTGGGAGAGGACATTGAAGCAATACGGCTCTCATTCCCCACCAATGCAACCTACTCGCTCGGCTCTCTGTTGGATGACGGAACCGGTACGGACTATATCAGCCTTATCTTATTTGACTTGTCCGTCCTGTATCTAACAAAACTTCCAGCCCTCATCCATGACTCCTACCTTATTTCGAATATTCGTGGGAACAGGCTTGAGAATCTTATAAAAACCTATGCAAAAATAACAGACAAACAGGTTTTTCTTTCTATCGATGAGACCGAAAAACTTCATGCCGACACTGCCGAACTGGTAAACAAAGACGGTATCAAAGTGATTAAACTCCGCAAAAACGGCGGCGAATTGTACGGCTCTTGCTGGAGCAAAAAAGGGTAGTCCACATGCCAGCAAACAGGTTATTTGCCTGGCGCGCATACATTATTTGCGCACTGCTTATTGACTACAAGCACCGTGCGCATAGATTATGCGCACGGTGCGCACAGGCTATGCGCAAACGGCACATACCGCATCATTCTTTGTGAAACAAACAACACCCTAGGAAAAAAGGAATTGTTTTTCAGAGACAGGCTGTGTATAATTTACATCAGATGTACTTATGTCATTGCCTTAGCCTGTGCCTCCTTTATCGACCTAAAAAATTGGCTAAAAAATAGGTACAATTAAATACGGGACAAAAAAGAGCCAGAGGAATTGAAATGAGTGTAGACCAATGTCAACGGACACTTAATACGATTGATAAAGACATAGCCTATCTAGAGAAAAAGAAAGCTGCCGCAGATAAAAAATCTGCCGATGAGCAGAAAAAAGCGGCAAGCATAAATATTAGCAAAAATGCTTCCGCATCGACAATAAAAAGTAAAATGAACGAAATACAGCGTCATAAAACTGCCGCAATGAAAGCCGCAGAAGAAAGTGCTGATTTACAAAAAAAGATAGCCGAAAAGCGTGTAAAAAGAAATGATGCTTATTTACGATTGCAAAAAGAGCAGCAAGCGGAGCAAAAAAAGGAACAGAAGATGCAGCAACGAATGATAAGTGATATGCGGCAGTTATATGAAAATAGTATTGCTAATTTAAAGAAACAAACTTTATCAAATATAACCATTCCTTTGAGTACAGATATGAAATTAGGTTCTGAGTATGATGTATTTGTTTCTCATGCTTGGGAGGACAAAGAATCTTTTGCAGATGAATTTGTTGATGAACTTAGAAAACTTGGGATAACAGTATGGTATGACACATCGCAAATACGTTGGGGAGATTCCATGCGTCAACGTATTGATGAGGGGCTAAAAAAGTCAAAGTTCGGAGTCGTTATCCTTTCCCCCAATTATATTGCAGAGAGAAAATACTGGACAAAGGCAGAGTTGGATGGACTTTTTCAAAAGGACAGTGTTAACGGAAAAACGATATTGCCAATATGGCATCATTTATCCAAACAGGAAGTTCAAAATTACAGCCCTATTATTGCTAGCAAACTTGCAATGAATACATCTTCTATGACAGCACATGAAATAGCTGAAAAATTTATGGAACTTATTTCTAATAAAGTGGAGAAACAAAACAATGGAAAAAATGAAATTTGAAACCCCAAACCTCACCGAAAAGAACATAGATAAGATCGCCGAGCTTTTCCCGAGCGTTATCACCGAAAGCAAGGACGAAAACGGCAGGCTCAAAAAGGCGATAAACTTTGATATGCTCCGCGAGATGCTTTCGGAAGATATTGCCAAGGGCGATGAAGCCTATGAATTTACATGGGTAGGCAAAAAGGCTGCCATTGTGGAGGCTAACCGTCCCATCCGAAAGACCCTGCGCCCCTGCCCTGAGGAAAGCGTGGACTGGAACGGCACCGAAAACCTCTACATTGAGGGCGACAACCTGGAGGTGCTGAAGCTGTTGCAGGAGAGTTATCTAGGCAAGGTGAAGATGATCTACATAGACCCACCTTACAATACAGGACATGATTTTGTTTATCCTGATTCATTTATCATGGATAATGAAGATCATAACGATGGAACAGGCTATTTTGACGAGAACGGCAATGTTAACTTTAAGCGTGAAAACAGCGATACAGCCGGAAAGTATCATTCCGATTGGTGCAGTATGATTTATTCAAGGCTAATACTAGCGAGAAATATGCTTTCTGATGACGGCGTTATTTTTATTTCGATTGATGATAATGAAGTTACAAATTTAACCAAAATATGTGATGAGATTTTTGGGTATTCTAACCGTATTGCGCTAATATGTCATAAATCACGCGCCTCAATATCAAATGATAAAATAATTTCGCCAAATCATAACACGATTTTATTTTATGCAAAAAGAATTGAAAATATAGAAGCAAAAAGAAAAATGATTGGCTTGGATCCCAATCTTGATGATTTTGATTTAAATGATAACGATGGTCAAGGAGATTATCGACTAGTTCCGGTAGACGGTCCGGGCGGTGCTAAAAAGGGAAATCCTTTCTACGACTTCTTAGGCGTTACTGGATATTGGAGATTTTCAAAGGAAACTATGCAAGAAAAATACGATAACGGATTAGTTGTAAAACGCGGAAATAGCTTGTATCAAAAATATTACAAGTCAAAAGCGCAAGATACACGACGCACAACAACAACTTGGTGGGATGACGCAGGACTAATATCTACTGCTACTTCTAATTTGAAAGCCTTAATGGGCGAAGCAACATTTGATACGCCAAAACCCGTAAGTTTAATCACAAGAATGTTGAAAATGATAACATTTGAGAACAAGGAATCTGTGGTTCTCGACTTTTTCAGTGGCTCTGCCACCACCGCCCACGCCGTCATGCAACTGAATGCCGAAGACGGCGGACATCGAAAATTTATCATGGTGCAGCTGCCCGAACCATGTGATGAAAAGAGCGAGGCATACAAGGCAGGTTATCCGAACATCTGCGAAATTGGCAAAGAGCGTATCCGCCGCGCTGCAAAGAAAATTGCCGCCGACAATCCCGACAAAGAGTTTGACGGCGGTTTCCGTGTGTTCAAGCTGGACGAGAGCAACATGACCGATGTCTACTACTCCGCCAGCGAGTACAACCAGACCATGCTCTCCCAGATGGAAAACAACATCAAGCCCGACCGCACCGACTTGGATTTGTTATTCGGCTGTCTGCTGGAGTGGGGGCTGCCGCTCTCTATGCCTTACACCTCTGAACAGATCGAGGGCTGCACCGTCCACACCTACAACGATGGCGACTTGATCGTCTGCTTTGATGAGAACATTCCCGAAACGGTAATCAAGGAAATTGCACGGCGCAAGCCTCGCCACGCCGTCTTCCGCGACAGCAGCTTTGCCGACAGCCCCGCTAAAATCAATG
>CAMWXM010000332.1 GCA_947178195.1 uncultured Ruminococcus sp. | reverse complement strand
ACATTATATAGCTAATGAAATGCGTCTTTTTTTGTTGATTTTCTACAATTCTGACAAAAAAATAACAATTCCCTGATTTTACTGTATTTTTTTACCAAATTTGTCATAAAAGCTCTTTTAATTTTCATTTATTTATGCTATAATATGCTTGTACGCTAAAATATATTCATTTTAATCGGAGAATGCTTATGGAAAATATCAAATTAAATTACACTGTTGAAAATAATGATTTTTTAAATATGGGGCAGGTTTCAAACAATATGCGGCAAAAGCTTAAAGAACTGAATTTTTCTTCTGAAATAATAAGGAGAGTGGCAACCGTTTTGTATCAGGGCGAGATAAATATGCTTATTCATGCCGGAGGCGGCAGGATAGATATTGATATAAGCGAAGAGTGCATAACAATGACACTTATAGATAAAGGACCGGGTATTGAAAACATTGAAGAGGCTCTTGTTGACGGTTATTCTACTGCAAGCGACCATGCAAAATCTTTAGGTTTCGGCGAAGGTACCGGATTTTCAAGTATGATAAAATTCCGCGATGAAATGCAGATATATTCGGAACCCGGCGTCGGCACTACTCTTATTATGAAAATTTTTACTTCTGTGGAAAATTCGGAGAATGTTTGAGGCATTTAATTTTAAAAAACCCTGATTCTTATCAAGAATCAGGGTTTTTTGAAATGATATAGAAAAAGTTATGATAATTACAGAAAAGTTTTAATTGGTCTTATATACTTTTCTTGCAGCCATAAGTCTTGCGATAAATGCGCCGTCTCTTATGTTTATTTTTTCGTCGCCGTTAGCGTCGGCAAGTTCTGTAAGTTCGTTAGCCTTACCGGAAGCGAGCTTGATTGCAATATGAGCGGCGTCTCTTATATTGACTTTACCGTCTCCGTTTGCATCGCCGTATGCCACCTTAGAGATAGACTCTGGAACCATATAAAAATCAAAGCTGCATGATTTAATCTGATCTATGCAATAATCTGCTTTTGCGTGTCTTAAGATCCATTCTTCATCTGTTATATCAGAAGGTTTTTTATACTCTCCTGAACCATACGTACCTATAGAAATACGATCTTTTATAAGGAAATAATAAGGATCATTTTTGTCATCTTCATCAAGCATAATCGGACTTTTTGTAACCTTGAGCTTTAAGTTGTCAAAGATTTCTGCGTCCAGAAGCTCATCAATTTCTTTTTCGGTAATACCCGGATTATATTCACGTGGGTCACTGGAATCGCATTGTCTGACAGATATACTAAACATATTTGAAGTGAATCCTAAATATTTTAAACATTCCTTATCAGCATCATCGCATTTAATCCAATCAAATTGTGTATAGAGTTGATATTCAAAGTGGTTATAATAGGATTCAGCTCCATCAAGACTGAAAAATTCTTCCTTGTTCATTGCTAAAAGTTCGGATAATTTATATTTTTTAATTTCCTCTGCATTTGCTGATAAGCTGCCGAAAATTGATACAGCCATAGCACCAGATAAAGCAAGGCTTAATATTTTTTTTATTTTCATAAAGATAACCTCTCTTTCTGTTTAACTGCCGTTTGCAAGAATATACCTTCTCAACGCAACAGTATCTGCACCTGTTACTCTGCCGTCATTATTAAAATCGCCTATATAATGTTGGACATTAGAGAATTTGACTATCTGTAAATTATAATTGTTAACTATATTTTCATCATTCGAATCAATCTTACCGTCATAATTTACGTCGCCTTTTTGAATAGATATATTATGACTGCATGAAGCAGTGCTTCCACTTTTGGTAAAGCTTTTATTGCTTTTGATAACATTGCTCATATTATCAATTATAGCAAGATAAAATGTATCGTTTGACGAAATGTTCGTTAGGTTTGCAAGCCAGTAATAGCCGGTGCAGTAATCCTCTATTGGCGAAGCAAAATCGTCATAGTCAAAATATATTTTTCCTAAAAAATTTAACACAGGTGGAATATCCTCATGATTCTCAGACGGAGTATAAGAAAACGGAACAAGTAATTCAGAACTATCATTGGACCAATTATTAGCAGTACTTCTATTGATTCTTAAATTTAACTTTTCTCTGTCAGAAATATTCATAGTTAATCTTCCGATAAAGTTGGGTTTTTTGTGAGCTACATCAATAGAAAAAAATATATTTGTAGAACCAATACCAAATGCCGGCTGACGAGTAGTTGAACTATATTTTGATTCCCAATTGTTAATTGTATTAGCGCTTGTTGAATTTAATGCGTCGTACATTACCCAGAAGTATCCAGTATTTGATTTTATTCCAAAATAGTTAAAATCAGTTCCCCATGAATTAGCTACTTTAAATGCACCTTTTTCACAATCTTCAATAATTCCATTACCGTTTACATCATAGCTCTTGTCATCGTCATATCCGACAATTGTCAATGCATGAGAACCACCATCATAACATCTGAACGCAATACTTTCGTTACCTTGAACCCTTGAATTCCAACGATCACGAGTAGTAGTCGTCAATACTTTTCCATTGCTTAACAATTGTTTTATTTGAGTAAGCTTTGAATCACTTGGACTGGTTATTGGATCGGTTGTCACTATTAAATGCCAATCAAATTTAGCAACTCTTGTTTCAAGAGCTTCAATTTTTTGAGTGTCCATACCTGATACCCATTCTTTATAGTCGCTTGAATCTCCTGTATAAGGTAAATCACTATTTTTCAAAGCACCAAATAACTGCAAAACAGCGTATGCAGTAAGCGAGGATGAACCTTCATCTTTTCCATTGTTTATAAGATTATATGTCCATTTAGGAGAATATATAACCCTATCGTCTTTTGAAGTTACGCCATTAAGCTTATTAACTTCATAAGAATATTGATAATACGTAGTTGCAAAAGCTGCACAAGCACCTAAATTTTTCTGGTTACCAATATCTGGAAAACATGGGGAGGTACTCAGATCAACACTGCTTGGAAGTGATGCATATGTTACCGGAAATTCTGTAGGTTCACCATACAATTCGTATAATTCAGATAACAATTCATCTGGAGTGGGCGAAAGACCTTCTCTACACTCAGTTTCTTCTACCGGTTCTGGTAAATCCGGTAACACATCTTCTGTATAATCGGTTGCTTTTGTTGATTCTGACGAATCCGTTAAAATATCTTCTGTATACTCGGTTGCTTCTGTCGGTTCTGACAAATCCGGCAAAACATCTTCTGCATACTCGGTTGCTTCTGTTGATTCTGACGAATCAGACAAAAAACCTTCATAATACTCTTGTTCTTCGGCATTTCCGGCAATTCCGCCGAACATAGACAATGTCATTGTGCCGACGAGCGTTGCGCTAAGAGCCATAGTTATTAACTTCTTCATTAATAATCATTCCTTTCTTTGTGAAAATCCGTTTAAATTTTAACTTATCACTCTCCTTTACATCGAATTAAAAAAATCATCACCTCCTTTATATTTTAAATTATTTTATTAATAATTGCTAATTAAGTTACAATATATATGCATATACA
>CAMWXM010000331.1 GCA_947178195.1 uncultured Ruminococcus sp. | reverse complement strand
GTTTAATATTGAACCGGGAGAAGATGAACCAGTATTTTATGGAATATTCGACTTTGGCGGCGGTACCATGGATTTTGATTTCGGTATATGGCGCTACTCTGATGAAAAGCAGTTGAAGGAAAGACGTTACGATTATGTTGTAGAACATTTCGGTGCAGGAGGAGATCAGTATCTTGGCGGTGAAAATCTGCTTGAATTGCTTGCATATGAAATATTTAAAGCTAATTCGGATATTTTGCTAAAAAATGATAAGAGTGTTGGATTCACTTTCTTTAAGCCGGAGCAATGCGAAAAATTTGACGGCTCGGAGGCTCTTATAAGCAACTCTCAAGAGGCAAAGAGAAATACAAAATACCTTATGGAAATTTTAAGACCGTTTGTAGAAAATCTGTCAATAAGCGAAAATGGAGATATTGTTCCTCCGGTCAAGGAAATTTTTCCTTATGAAAATAAGATCACCGTCGATCTTCTGGATAAAAATGGTAAAATGCAGTCGGGAATTACACTTTTACTGGAGGATGAAAAAAATAATATTCACATTAACATGATCAAAATACTTGAAGAAAGAATTGAAAAAGGAATCAGCAACTTCTTTCAAGCGTTTGAACAAAACTTCTCTGCTGTTAAATGTACTAAATGGAAAAGTATTGCAATATTTCTTGCCGGAAATTCAAGTAAGTCGCCAATTGTCAAGAAGCTTTTTAATAAATATAAATCCGAATGGTGCGCTCATATGTCGGGACTTACCGATGATAATTTTCCTATTATCTATCCGCCACTGGGAACGCCTGAAGCTGATGAGATCCAGATAGAAAACGGAGTTGATATTGATATTGATTCCATTACACGTGCTAACGGAAAAACAGGCGTTGCCTATGGACTGCTCAGCGGAAGAACAGGTTCGGGTATTCTGGTTAAGTCTCAGATTAATTCCAGTTCGGAAGTGCCGTTTAAATATTATGTCGGAAGAAATGAAAGAAGAAAGTTTAAGCCTGTAATGTTAAAGGGTACTATGTATAATGAATGGGTTATGTTTACTGATGCATACTATTCTGATTTTGAAATATACTATTCAAACCTTCCGGAAGCAGAGAGCAAAAATATGCCTATTGCAGAAGTGAAAAAGAAAAAATGCATTCTGTCCGAAACCTTTGAAGATGAAAATGTTGCCGTATTCATAAGAGCTGTAAAGCCAAATATAATAGAATATGCTGTTGCAAATAAGGACGATATACAAAATGGCAGTTATCTTATCGAACCTCAGAAGGTTGAATTTTCAAGTTAAGCTTATATATGATTACACCGCACAAAGACCGCATGAAGGCTTTGTGCGGTGTTGCTTTAAGCTGATCTTTGAAGTCAACATTTGATTTGACCCGTTTAGCGTATGATACATGGGTGATTCTAAACCAGATTTGAAATCGCAAATAAAGCCAAATAAGAAATCCCTGATATTCGCTTTTTTATACGAATATCAGGGCAAAATAGCAATAAATTCTTTTCTGGGATAGCTATAATAATGAGCACATATTTACTTATCCGAGTTTAATATCATTTGTTTCAGAAGAATAAAATCAAAAACATTTACCTGACCATCACCGTTAATATCAGGATTCAATCCGGTAGAGGGTCTTTTTTGGGTAAGAAATGTCTGTAAGTCAACTACATCCAGAATGTCAATTTTTCCGTTATTGTTTACGTCGCCGACATCTCCTTTGGGTCTTTCGCTTAACGGAACAAAATCATAAATTTCCACATCACCAAGAATATATTCGTAATTTTCAACAGCACTGTCGGGTACATAAACAGTTTTGTTTTTCATAGATTCATCAAACCAATCAAACATGTGAGCATATACTAAACTATCCATACCAGCCGGATAAAAAGACTATTGTTTCAATAGAGTCGCAGCCATCAAAGACATTAAAAAGACTGACTTCAAAATTTTCGGGAAAAATTATTTCTTTAAGCTTTTTGTTATCTTGAAATGCGTAAGGTTTTAATACAACATTATCGGTAAACTCAAGATACTCGAAATTACAATTATAAAAAGCACATTCGCAGATATATTTAAGGCTTTCGGGAAATATAATATTTTCAAGATATTGACATGATTCAAAAGGACATAAGGGGTCATAGTGCTGTACATATTCATAGCCTATGCCCTCTATGCTGTCAGGAATCCTGAAAGTCTTATTTTCCTTTGAAGGCGGATAGCACATCAGCCGCTTAAAATCTTTATCGTAAATAACCCCATCAACCGAACAGAAATTTTCATTATTTTCATCTACTTCAAATTCTGTTATATTTGGACATCTTTCCACGCTGAGATATTTCACGGAGGACGATATGCTTATTGTCCGTATCGATTGATTATCTCTTAAGCGTAGACCTATTGCAGAAGACGGTACTTTTAAAGTTTCTACTGTTTCGTTGTTTTCCAGATCGATGCTTGTAACCGGTAAACCATTGACCGTTTCAGGGATAACCAGGTCTTTAACCTCAGCTTTATCACAATCAGCATATACATCTGGATGTCATATTAAAATGAGTAATATATTTCACGCCGTTTTCTATGATGACCCATGTTGTTGAATCTTCTTTGATCCATTCGCCGTCGGCAAAGCTGTTAATATTCAGTATGGGCATTATGGTTATAGTCGTAACTATGGTTATTGATAAAGCATAGAGTCTTTTTAATAAAGCTTTCATATTTATATCTCCGATGTAATTATCCGGTACAGATCCTTATGCTATATATTATAATATGCATTATGCATATTGTCTATAACCATGTAATAAAAGTCTGCACAAATATTTTATTTGTGATTTATATAAAACACTGAATGATTTTTGTCCAATTTTCTTGCAAATTTTGAAATACAGGTATTTTTGTTATACGTTTGTGTAATATTGCTAAAATCAAGACAAAAATTCACATATTTTTTTTCTTACGAATGGGGTATGATTTATAAGTATTTTACAAAAAAATATTGCGATTTTGAAAACTATGTGATATAATAAAATGAAGAAATTGTATATAAACCTTTTAGTAAGGGCAATTTCAATTCCTATAAAAATTTATCAGGAGGAAACTTATGAGGTTATTTAAAAAAATTACCGCATCAGTATTGTCTCTGTGTATGGCTGTTTCATCAGCGGCAGTTATGACTGAAAATATCACAGATGACGTCTTTGCGGCAAGTGGAAATTGCGTGGCAGAATATCTTGACAGAGGCGTTACCGCTGTAGGTACAGGCTCAGGCATGTTGGTAAGCTGGAGATTTCTTGCCAATGACTCGGAAAATGCCGAGTTCAGACTTTATCGTGACAACACTCTTATTTACACCAGCGCTGCAGGGAAAGCTACCTGTTTTCTTGATACCAGCGGTTCGGCAAAATCAAAATATCGTGTAGATACTTTAAACGGCGGAAAGGTTACTTCTTCTTCGGATTGCTCTATGATTTCGGGAAACAGTTACTTTGACATACCTCTTTCGCCTCCGACAGCCTCAGACTGTACTTAC
>CAMWXM010000330.1 GCA_947178195.1 uncultured Ruminococcus sp. | reverse complement strand
CCTTTATTATTATATCCAAAAAGTTTTATTTAGTCAATAGTTTTTGCTAAAATTAAGTAGAAACTTATTAAATTTTGTTATTCTTTAGGAATAAGTCAATGTGTAACGATTTCGTCATGGCAAGAGGATATTTGGGGTACTTCGTACGACAGTATATGAAGGGAATAAAGATTTTTTATTGTAAGTATTTTTTTATTATAGTGCTTAAAGTGTTTATGAATTTTAAAGTGCTAAAAGCTTTGCAATACGCTAAAGCGAAAATGTACCACTAACAGCAAAACAAACGTAACATAATGTGACTGTGCTCACATCAAGCACAAAATCAGCAATATTATCTCCTTCTATATTTTCTATTATGATTATTGTATAGCAGGGGTTATACTATATGAATTCATCAGATCTTACATATTATACCGTTTAATTTATGCGAAACCAACAAAATAAGATAATGGTACAAATACTGTAAGAACAAGCAACTAAAGGAAATACGTCTGTTTCTCAAATTAATGCAATTACAAGGCGAAAAGGAAAACAGATAGGTCTTTTTTATTGCAAATTATCTGGTATAGAAAATGACACATCGTTTTCAACAATTACTAATACAATTAGTGTACAAGGTAATAAACTAGAACGAGGTACTTTTTCTATTAGCATTTCAGATTTGGACATGAATCTTTGGCTGGTTGATTAATTTCGTGGTAGTGTAGTTCTTTTTATTGGTTTATATATTTAGAGAGCAGAAACTATACTATTAATATAATAATTTAATAGTTGCTTTAAAGAAGGTATACATATAATGAATTCATGTTTTAGAGTTTCTTTAGTTGGTAATCTTGCGGTTGGGAAAAGCACAATTGTCAATGGATTAAAAAGTATAATGGATAATTGTGTATTCGTATTAGAAGATGCCTCAAAAAATTTATTTCTTGAAGATTTCTATGCGGACATGTCGAAATGGGGATTCCATAGCCAAATATCTAGTCTTGCAATGATTACAGAGAATTTTTTATCGTGTAATAAAGAAAAAATTATTATTTATGATAGGGGTATTGATGAAATAATAACTTTTGCTACGATGCAATTTGAACATGGTAACATGAACGAAAAAGAATTCAAATTGTATAAATCACTATATGACTCGATTTTATCAATGCTTCCTTCTGTTAACTTATTCATTTACTGTAAATGTCCTGTAGATATATCGTTGGAAAGAATTAAAATTCGGAACCGCACATTTGAGCAAGATATTGATATTAGTTATTTGCAAGAAGTTAATACATATTACGAAAAATGGATTAATACCATAGACAAAGACAAAGTTGAAATTATTGATACATCTGTTGAGATTGATTTTGAGATGATTCGTAGCATAATTTTGGACCATATAAATAAATTCTAACATTTTTGCTTTTACGACCTAGAAAAGAAAGATGGAGGTGGATTCAGTCGGACGGAGAACAAGGGCATTTTACATACTTGCTATCCTCTCTTTACATGTTTATACTGTAGTCTTTATGTCAAGAAAATAAATTGCGTGTCCCCAATGGTTTATTTCTAGGTTTTTATGAAACTTAGATAATAATATTGACTGCTTAAAAAGCTCAGTTATCTTATATGAAAACATATTTACCTAGAAATGCGTACCTAGTTTGTGACATTATATTATATGTTTTATTTTCAGACAGTGGATTAGATATTATCGATCTTTTGTATAAAATTAGGATTGATAACTAATCTTGTAACTCATGATTATATCAATGAATTGATTGATGAGGGAATAGTTGTTTTTTAGAGCGGCAAATAGAAAATAAGTTGAATGACTGAGTGATTCTATAAATCAAAACAGGAACTCATTAATGAAAACCAGTCCTTAAAGTATACAAGGGTATATCAAAACTTGTCCGCTATTTGTCCTAAAGCAAATTGCTTTTTGTAACGTAACATAACTTTCCGAGAACTGCGAATTTAAGCCATTTACAGGCACAAAGTTTATTCTGTTTATGGTCAACATTTCGTAACTTATTGTAACTTTGTTGACCAAAAGTTGTCCAAAAATAAGAATAAGACAAACGAATATATCGTGTAATATGTAGCTGACTGTTTTGATAAACGGTCAGCTTTTTTATTGACCTATCTACTCAACAAATCATATTTTTGAAATTGTCTTCACAAGAAAAATGTGGTATAATGAAAAAATGAGATATACAAGTGATATGACAGAAAGTCAATGGGAAATAGTAAAAGAGATACTAAAAGAATCAAAGTACAGAAGCGTAGAGGAAAAGCGAGAGCAAGTAAACGCAGTATTTTACTTTGTAAAAACAGGGTGTCAATGGAGAAACCTACCCAAAGACTTTCCAAAATGGAAAACGGTATACGGCTTTTACAGAAGAGCCTGTCTTAATGGTACATGGGATAAGATTCGGCGGGCATTAGTAAAAAAAGTACGGTTGGCAAGTGGAAGAAAGGAAGAGCCAACATATGCGCTGATAGATTCTCAAAGTGTAAAAACAGTGTCAGCAAACGAAAAATGCGGCTATGACGGAGGGAAAAAACGAAAGGACGCAAGCGGCACATAGTTACAGATACTATGGGTAATTTGCTTTGCGTTCACGTTCATGCTGCAAACATTCATGATACAAAAGGCGGAGTCTATACTTTTGAAAAAGCATTGTACCGTTATCCTACTATTATCGGAGGACGTGCGGATCAAGGCTATAGGGGAACTTTTAAAAATACCTTTGAGATTTTTCATAACATCAAAATTGATATTTCTCCGAGAATAAAAAATGATTTTGAGGTTCAGCCTGTCAGGTGGATTGTTGAGCGAACCTTCAGTTGGTTTAATAACTCAAGGCGCTTATCCAAGGATTATGAAATTAGGGCTTTTTATCAGGAATGTGTCTGTGTTATTTCTAATTTAATGACTCTTTTACGTAGATTTTAGCTTGTGAAGACAGGTTCTTTAGTTTTTATGGTATTGTAGAAAATCATGTTCTAAAAAATGGTAGCAGGACTGCCGTCTAGGTATTTATAAATGGATTCAACTAAATTCCGTTCATACATTTACAAGGAGATGATAATCTATGAAAAATCAAGATAGACTGGGGTGAGAAATTATAATACCCGATAGTTATTTCGTGATAATGTAAATAGTGCAAATCCAATTAGCGATTTGCGTTTTTATGTATTCATGAAAAAATCTGTAACTCATGTTTTGGCGGTCACATGGTGCCCGCCGGATTGTTTTAAAATGGTATAAATACCGTTTGAAATTATTGTAAAGGAGCTGATTACGATGAGATCATATGAAGGGAGGTGCTGTCCATATTAGCATTTTTCCCACCCACATATCACAATAACCGACAGGAGGATAATTTAACATGAAGATAACCGACATCAAAATTCGTAAAACCTTTGCGAACAGTAACATTAAGGCAATAGTTTCAATAACGATTGACGATTGCCTGGCAGTCCACGACATCAGAATCATTCAAGGAAATGACAGACTTTTCGCAGCTATGCCCAGCA
>CAMWXM010000329.1 GCA_947178195.1 uncultured Ruminococcus sp. | reverse complement strand
TGAGCCGCTGTCCTTATTTTTTGTGCATTTTTTCAGAATGCTCATTTATAGTTAAATCGTCTTGAAGCTTTAGAATCTGAAATTGATGATATTTCAGAAAGAATAAGCCTAATAGAAGTAGAACCGCATACATTTACAAAAGCTGATTTGGATAACTTGAAAAATCAGTTTATCCCTTACATGAAAACAAATCACACACTTCATTCCAAAAATTTAATTGATAACACAATTGAACAAATAACAGTAGATAATGAAAATATTGAGATAAAGTTTAAAAACGGTATTCCAGTCAATGAGAAAATTGCTGAGTATTTTAAATAAAAAGGAGAAAAATTATGTCTAAGATTAAAGTAAACAAGGATTTGACCAATTTAAGTAACGGCTCATATACCGGAAAAATAGTAAAAGCAGTTATTTGTAAAAGCGGTAAAGTAATGTTGAAAATTGCATTGCCTGACGGTACATTCTTTGTATCCTTCTACGATGAAGTAACATTTGGACATTACCCTTTTAACTACTTATTCATGGCTGTAGATTCAGATGAATTAGATGATATTGTTGGGTTAAATATTAAATTTGATATTCTGAATAATAAGTCAAATAAGACGGGTATGATGTTTTCTAACATTCGCAAAATTAAGGTTGTAAATTAAAATGCATTAAACGTCTACAGTGTGAACTTTACTACTGTAGACGTTTTTTATTGTTTGGCTTATCTCCTTCTGTTGTGAGTGTGTGTGGAAAATGAGATGAAAATTTAAACTGGCTTGCTTTGCATAAGAGATTGAATTTCTTCAACGTTAAGATTTGTAATTCTTGAAATAGTTTCAAGTGAGAAGTTTTCCGAAAGCATATTAAGAATTATTTTTCTTTTTTCTTCATTTACAATTTCTTCCATAATCTCACACATAGCGTTCTGACCTCCTTCAGTTTCTTTAAAATATCGTACTCTTTCAGCAAGAATTGAAAAATTCATGTCATTAGCTCTTGTACAGTGAAAATCGTCATCAACTTACCAAGTGCAGTAGTCTGATCATCATATTCGCCGTTTACATAGATAATATGAGAACCATCACCAAATAAAGCACCTGTCTATTCTACCTTGCGGTCAATATGATATATCGGCAAGCCCTGTTTCATAACATCTTTTTCAGTAATAAAAATGACATATGTATCAATCAATTCTGAAAAATCCTGACGTTTCTTTAAAAGCTTTGTATCAAGCATACTGCTATGAAATCTTGCACGGCGTTCACATGCCCCTGCATTCTCTCTTTGAACCTCAATATCATAAACTTTTCCTGAACTGTCTTTTGCATAAATATCAAGTTTTATAGAACGTTCAGTCAGACTTTTGTATTCTCTCTGTGTAAAAAACTCATTAACTATCATATCCGTGCGATTTAGAATGATATTTAATAAAAGCTCTGTTCCTTTTATATTATTATCAAAAACTGCCGACATAAACGTATCATTCATCAGCTTCATTTTTGCAATCGCTTTAAAATTCTTTTCTTTGACTGTCATTTCAATTTCTTTTAAATATTTTTGTTAAAAATAGTATACCATAGTTATTAAGAAAAATCAACTATATAACTCAAAATATAAATTGCACTACACGTGCAGTGGTATTCCATACAGGCAACTGCGTTGAGCAATGATGTCAACACTCACTATCGTTCGTCTGACATCAGCACTCTAACGAGTGCATTTCAAATAGCAGCAGACTTCTTTAAAATAATAGTTTTAAGTTGGTGTTGCGTCTGTGTTAATATCAAAATTGCATCTTTTGAGATCTTTTAGTATAGTTGTAGCTCTCTATTCTGTTGTGAGTGTGTGTGGAAAATGAGATAGCAATACTTGTGAAATCTGTAGTTTCTCAGAAGTTTACATTTTTTATTTTGTTAGCTGTGTAAATAATTTTTTGAATATTTAAAATTTAGTTGTATTTTCAAACAAATAGTGATATAATCCGAATATAGTGTTTCGTCCGGATGTTACATTATAAACTATTAAAAAAATCACAAGTGTTACAGGAGGCGTTCTTGAAATGTCTGATATAAAAAGAGCTGCATTATATGCAAGATTTTCCAGTGACAATCAGCGAACAGAGTCAATTGATGCACAGGTACGAGCTATGAAAAAATACTGTGAACAACAAAATTGGCAAGTAGTAGCAACTTATGTTGATGAAGCACGTAGTGCAACTACAGACCGTAGACCAAATTTTCAGCAATTGATAACGGACAGCAGTAAAAATCTCTTTGATATTGTGCTTGTACATAAACTGGATAGATTCAGTCGTAACCGCTATGATAGTGCTGTTTATAAAAGTAAGTTAAGGCGAAATAATGTTAAAATTTGCAGCGTACTGGAACGACTGGATGATACACCTGAATCAATTATAATGGAATCTATGTTAGAGGGAATGGCAGAATATTATTCATCCAATCTTGGACGTGAGGTTATGAAGGGTATGAGTGAAAATGCATTACAATGCAAGCATACAGGAGGTTCTCCACCTCTTGGATATGATTTGGATATTGGAAAGCATCTTGTTATTAACGAACATGAAGCAGAGGCGGTTAGGAAAATCTATGATATGTATCTTAATGGTTATAGATACGACCAAATAGCAGATATTCTTAATGCTGAGGGTTACAAAACAAAAGCTGGCAGACCATTTGTTAAGTCATCATTTTATACAATTCTGCATAATGAAAAGTATATGGGAACTTATGTTTTTAATCAAACTGCAGCTAAAGGATACAATCATAAAAGGAACTCTCATCGATATAAATCGAATGAGGAAATTATCAGAGTGGAAAACGGCTGTTCTGCTATCATCAGCAAGGATATTTTTCTAAAAGTACAGGAACGCAGAAAACAAAATAAGAATCATAGCGGACAATTTAATTGTAAAAGTTTCTATCTTTGTTCAGGAATCTTAAAATGCGGCTGCTGTGGTCATAATATGTCGGGTAAGCAAAGATATGGTAAAAAGTCATTTCATATTTATCGTTGTAATTGCAAAAAAATAGACTGCAGCAACATCAAGGAAATTGACAGAGATAAGCTTGACAGCTTTCTGTTAAAGCTTTTGAAGCGTGAGGTTTTCAGCGAAAAAGCACTACAGTCTAAAATTAATAAACTGAATAAAAAAATTGATAAATACAATACAAAATTCCATAAGGCTCTACCACACGTTACGTATGAAAATTATTTTGAGTTAATTGACAATTTTGAGAATTCTGATCAAAAGGATGTTCGATTCAGAACGCTTGTGCAAAAGTTTGTACACAGTATCACTGTACATCTGGATGAGGTGATCTTTGAGTTTGATTTTGGATTTGGCATATTGGAACATGTAAAAAAAATTATTTCGGTTGAACGGAATTTATTTCTAACTCAGACACAAAAGCATAATACTAAAAAATAATACAATGAGAAGAAAATTACATAGGAAGTAGACTTTCAATGGATGGATATGTTCAATATTGGTGGGCTAGCAATGGATGTTTGTATTAATGTTAAAGAGAAATC
>CAMWXM010000328.1 GCA_947178195.1 uncultured Ruminococcus sp. | reverse complement strand
TTCCCATAATCGATACATGGGATTGCAGCTGCGGAAACAAAGGAATAGTGGGAAATTTCTGCAATATCTTCGGCAAAAAACAGGGAGAATAATTTGGAAAGGTAGATTGCTATTATGAACAAGATTCAAACAAAAGGTTTAGTTACAGTATTGATATTTTTGGTTGTATTTTCGCTGATTGCTTTTTTACCGCCTTTTGCTATGACAGCGGTATTCTGGATTTCATACATATTTGGGACGGTTTCTATTCTGGCTCAGATATATGTAATGAAAATAGCATTTGAGGGTGACGGCACTGCAAAAAGTAAATTTTATGGTTTTCCCATAGCAAAAATCGGTGTAGTTTATATGGTCGCTCAGCTGATTTTGAGTGTAGTGTTTATGATAATGGCGGCTGTTATACCTGTATGGCTGACGATTCTTTTATTCGTTATACTGCTTGCTGTTGCAGCAGTAGGACTTATAGCTGCAGACACAGTACGTGACGAGATAAATATTCAAGATAAAAAGCTAAGTACGAAGACCTCTTGTATGATGACATTAAGGTCGATTGTTTATCCTTTGGCAGGACAATGTGAGGAAGAAAATGCCAAAAAGCTGCTCCAAGAGCTTGCCGATCAATTCAGATACAGCGACCCTGTCAGCTCGGAAGTGCTGAATGATATTGAATCCGAGATTGAGAGCTTGGTGGGAGCGCTTCAAACAGCTGTTAATGAGGTTCGGTATTCCGATATTGCTCCGCTTTGCAGGAGGGTTGGCAATACGCTTGAGGAGAGGAATAGGCTTTGTAAGTTAAATAAGGGGAAATAAATTAAATTTAAGAAATGGAGATTTGATCATGGCTGCTTTCAAATGTAAAATGTGCGGCGGAAGCTTAGAGATCACCGAAGGAATGACAGTATGCGAATGCGAATACTGCGGGACTAAGCAAACTTTGCCCAAAACAGACAATGAGCAAAACCTTAATATGATAAACCGAGCAAACCATTTTCGTCAGCAATGTGAATTTGATAAGGCTATGGATATTTACGAACGCTTGCTGAACAACAGTGAGGGGGATTCGGAGATTTATTGGTCAATCGTGCTTTGCCGTTATGGTATTGAGTATGTGGACGACCCGCTGACGCAGAAGAAAATCGCTACCTGTCACCGTACACAGTACAAATCCATTTTAGAGGATACCGACTATATCGAGGCGATTTCTCATGCTGATGTACAGCAGAAAGAAATCTACCAAAAAGAAGCCGAATACATAGACAGCATACAAAAGGGCATTCTTGAAATTTCCAACAAGGAAGAGCCTTTTGATATTTTTATCTGCTACAAAGAATCCAATGAAAGCGGAAAACGCACACCCGACAGCGTTCTTGCCCAGGAATTGTATTATCAG
Source organism: uncultured Ruminococcus sp. (assembly GCA_947178195.1). Classification (GTDB taxonomy): domain Bacteria; phylum Bacillota; class Clostridia; order Oscillospirales; family Ruminococcaceae; genus Porcipelethomonas. Next base: position 2,160 of record CAMWXM010000328.1, on the reverse strand, counting down.
CTTACCGGTGAGGGATTTAAGGTGTTTTTCTCAAGAATTACCCTTGAAGATAAATTGGGTACTGCTTATGAGCCCTATATTTTTGCAGCGTTAAACAGTTCAAAGGTAATGGTGGTAGTAGGCACAAAGGTTGAATATTTCAATGCGGTATGGGTGCGCAATGAGTGGAGCAGATTTCTCATGCTCATGCAGAAAGACCGCAATAAAACACTGATTCCCGCATACAAGGATATTGACCCCTACGACCTGCCCGATGAGCTGTCGACGTTCCAGGCGCAGGATATGTCTAAGCTTGGGTTTATGCAGGATCTGATCAGGGGTATTGAGAAAATAGTAAAATCCGAACCGAAACAGCCTGTTGTTAAAGAAACAGTTATAAAAGCATCACCCGCCAATGCTAATGTTGAAAACCTTCTTAAACGCGGAATGCTTTCCCTTGAAGACGGCGATTGGAAAAAAGCAAACGATTTCTTTGAACAGGTGCTTAATGAAAATGTGGAAGAACCGAGAGCTTATTTGGGCAAGCTTATGGTGGAGTTGAAATTAAACTTTGAGAATGAGTTTATGAACAATGAAAACGATTTTTCCAACAGCGACAATTACAAAAAGGTAATCCGATTCGGTGATTCCGATTTTAAGGAAAAGTTGGAAAATTACAATAAGCAATCATTTTATAACAAAGCATTAAAAAAAATGAATAACTCCAAAAACGAAAATGATTATATAGCAGCAAAAGAAATGTTCTTGTCCTTAGGCAATTATTCAAATTCTGCTGAAATGGCGGATAAATGTGAAGAAAACGCAAAGGAATGTATCTATCAAAGGGCTTGCAAAGAAAGTTCGGAAGCAAGCACAGAAGGTATTTGGACACATTTGGCAGAAATATTCGGAAGCATATCCGAATATAAGGATTCTGACGAGCAGAAAAGAATTTGCGAAGAAAATGCAAAGGAGTGTATCTATCAAAGGGCTTGCAACGGAAAAACAGGAGTTTTCACAGAAACTAATTGGATGGAATTAGCAAATATGTTCGGAAGCATATCCGGATATAAAGATTCTGACGAGCAGGAAAGGATATGTAAAGAAAATGCCGAAATTGCTCGGAAAGAAATAATATATTCATCTGCGTTAAGAGCTCAAAGCTTAGACACGATAGCTGACTTGACTGACGCCATTAAAAAATTTGAGAGTATTAGAGAATTTAGTGATTCAAATAAACAGATTAAAATTTGTGAAAATAGGATTGAAGAAATACAGTTAATTGTAGAGGAGTATAAAAAAGCAGAGATTTTAAGGCAGAAAAAAAGAAAAAGAAATAGAATAATAGCAATCTCATTGATTTGCTTCATAATCGCATTAGCTATAGTATATTCAACTCTTATTACCAGTCATTCTATATATTCCACAGCAGTAGAGAAAATGAACAAAGGCGAATACGATGAAGCGATTTTTATGTTTTCAGAAATACAACATTATAAAGATTCAAAAGAAAAAATACTGGAAGCAAAGTATAGTAAAGCTGAAAAACTTATGAATAACAATGAATACGATAAAGCGATTCTTGCGTTTTCGGAAATAGAAGACTATAGCGATTCAAAGGAAAAAATAAAAGAAACAAAATACAACAAAGCTGTTTATTGTTCAAACAATAACCAATATAATGATGCAATAAAAATATTTATGGATTTAGGAGACTACAAAGATTCCCGAGCTAAATTAGACCATCTTTTAGGAAGAAACTCAACAATTACAGCAAGTAGATACCATATAGTAGGAGTGAAATCCGATGGAGCGGTTGTGGCAGTTGGTACCAACAGCAATGGTAGTTGTGATGTTGATGAATGGAAAGATATTGTAGCGGTTTCAGCAACAGATTATCATACAGTTGGGTTAAAATCTGATAGAACCGTTGTTGCAATTGGCGACAATAGTTATGGTCAGTGTGATGTAGATAAATGGAAAGATATTATAGCAATCTCAACAGAGAAATTTCACACTATAGGATTAAAATCTGATGGAACAGTTATAGCAGTCGGCAGCAACAATTCGGGTCAGTGCGATGTCAATGAATGGAAAGATATCGTAGCAGTTGCAGCAGGAGGCTATCACACTGTTGGATTAAAATCCGATGGAACAGTTGTGGCAGTTGGTGACAACAAT
>CAMWXM010000327.1 GCA_947178195.1 uncultured Ruminococcus sp. | reverse complement strand
ATAAATGGGTATTGATTGGGAAAGTATTCTCGGCTGTGATGAAGACAATATCGCAGGGGAGTACGAGAAACTTGTCAACAATACAGGTTCGCAGGCTTCTAACCGTGATTCTGATGATGACGAGTCAGCGTTGAAAGGGGTGAATTCCATGTAAAAAAGTAAAGAGTTATAAGCCATAACATACAAAGGCGCGCAGATTTTCGAAGATGTGCGCCTTTTGTATGTCCAAAATGAGAAAGAAGGTAATCACAATGCCAAAGCAACTTGACAGAATAATGCGAATCAGTGACAAAGGATATGTTGATGATTTTGCAGACATCGAGGAAATACTGGAGCATTTTCTAAGCTACACCATAGAAACCCTAACCTGTGTACTCCCGCCGGGAAATAAAGTGCATGAGTTTGCCGACAATATTGTCCGCAAACTTGGCAATATTGAGCTTGAAAGCAGCGATAATACTTATACTGACACCTTGCGGATTTCAGATTTGCTTTGCATGATGAGATATTTTGAAGTTTCCTTCAGCGACCCAGACCATATATTGCTAAGCTATATGAAGAATCTTTGGAATAATATCATAAGTTTGAAGGTCTTGCCGTGGGCAGAACTGTTCTTAGCAATATCCATAGATTCGCTTATGGAGTTTTTTTCATCGAAAACCGGCAGTCTTGAATACATGGAACTCTGCTGGCGTATCTGTATTTCTACAAAAAAGTGCGCAGCATTCGAGATGACAAAAGTAACAACGTTAAAAATGTTACTTGACGGTATATGCGGAGATATGTTTGCAAGCTGGAATCCCGGTTTTGACACAGATGAGTACATTGACAAAATCGAAAACTGCTGCCTTATCGTTAAGCAAGTCTTTGTAGACGGTATAGCAGCATGGTATTACAACCGTTTCGATATTTTGGAGTTATCAAAATCAATCAAAGGTAAAGCAATCAAGTTTGATGAACCCAATGATGATTGCGATAATGACGATGAAATATACGAAATCCCTTTTTAAATAATTTTACTGGAGGAATTTTTAATGAGTAATATTTTAAGAGAAACCGTTAAGGGTATTGACCTTATTCCTATTGATGACGCACTGCTTGAGGAAAGCCAGATTTTCCTTGTCGGAGAAATCAATCCAGAGACCGCCAATGAGCTTATCAAAAAGTTGATGTACATTGACAAGAAGGATTTGGGTGAGGTAACTATCTACATCAACAGTCCCGGTGGTGAAGTCATGAGCGGACTTGCGGTCTACGACTACATAAAGATTATGAAGTCTCCCGTGAAAACGGTATGTATCGGTGATGCCGCAAGTATGGCTGCAATAATCTTCCTTGCCGGCGAAAAGCGTGAAATGCTGCCTCATTCGAGAATACTTATCCACGACCCGTCCTACGGTCATTTGGACGTCAGCGGAAAGAAACCTCATGAAATCCAGCGTGGTGTGGACAGTCTGAACAAAGTCCGTGAAACTTTGGCGGAAATCATCTCTGAAAAGACAGGAAAAAGTCTTGACGATATATATGAGATAACCGCCGAAGACCATTATTTCACGGCAGATGAGGCAATCGAATTTGGTCTTGCGAACAATATTTTCAAGGGAGAATGACATAATGAAAAATGACAGCATGAAAGACGAAAGAATCCTTGCAAAAGGTATCACTGTTTCCAATGATACCAAGGTTACAGGCTTCAACAACAATGACCTGATAATCGGTTCATCAGGCAGTGGCAAAACTGGTGGGTATGTTATCCCGAATTTACAGAATCCGAACGGAAGTCTTGTTGTTTCTGACACCAAAGGGCAGCTTGCAAGAATGTTTTCCAAACAGCTAAAAGATAAGGGCTATCGGGTGTGTACTCTAGACTTGGTACACCCCGAAAAGTCCTGCGGCTACAATCCGTTAAGCGGTATTCGCCGTTACAAAAGCGGCAAATACTGTGAACAGGACGTTCTCACACTCGCATCCAACATCATGCCGATGTTGGATGCGGTTGAGCCGTTCTGGGAACAGGCTGCTGCCGGGTATATTGCGTTTCTGATTGCATTTTGTCTTGAAACGTTGCCACCGGAGGAACAGAATATGATCTCTGTTTGCGAACTTCATACCCGTTTTATTAAGCCCGGTGGGAATCTCTCGTTCATAAAGTGGGCAGAAACTCATCAAAATAGCTATGCTGCAAAGAGGTTCACACGTCATAACAGTGCTATGACCTCAGAGAAGATGTGGTCGTGCATTATGGAGTTTGCTAATCGTGCATTAGAGCCTTTCGACTTTGAAGAGGCAAGAACGATTTTCGAGAACCTCAAAAGTTTCTATATTTCAAGCCTTGGAAGGGAGAAAACTGTGCTTTTCCTTAACGTCAGCGATACAGACAGGACGTTCGACAACCTTGTCAATGTCTTTTACACACAGGCTTTGCAAATACTTTGCTCCAATGCTGACAAACGACCGAACGGACGATTAAAAGTTCCAGTGAGGATTATCATGGACGACTTTGCTGCAAGTGCAAGGATTCCCGACTTTGACAAGATAATATCCGTTATACGCTCACGGGATATATCTGTCAGCCTTGTCTTACAAAGTATGACGCAGCTTGAAGCGATGTACACTCATGCCGAAGCGACAACCATTATTAACAACTGTGACCACATAATCTATCTCGGCTCACAAGATTTACAGACGGCAGAGTTCATTGGAAATCGTATCTTCAAGACACCTGATACAGTTCTGTGTACTCCACGGGATAAGGCTATTATTATAACAACAGGTGAAAAAGCTGTTATGGTTGACAAAATCAAGCCATACAGCACGTTGAAAATCTAAGAAAAGGAGATTCTATGTACAACATTAAAATACTTGAAAATGCCGTAACAGCGGCAATAGAGCTTGCCGAAAGCTGCACACCCGACAGCCGGTCAGACTGTCGGGATATTTATCATATCGTAAAATTCGTGAGGGCAGCCGTCAGAGACTGTCCCAAAATTACCTATAAAGCGATGTTTGACACACTCAGTATGCACGCCGCGAGGCTGAGAAAAATTGCCGGCGGGAAAATTACCGGACACGTTATTGTAAGCGATAGCGGAGAGATTTTCCCACTGTCGATCACCAATACATATGGTTCTCTCGCACACCTTATCAGGCGGAAATTGCTGAATAAAGATGTCAAAAATTTCCTGCGCCTGCACAATATCGCAGAGCTTTTTATGCACCGGTTTTGTGAGTATTCGGATATGGCTGATGCCAATCATAGCCTCGAAAATTTGAATATGCAAGACTGCTTGTTCTATTCATTTCTCTTGGTGGTTGAACGTTATATCGACTTGCTTGAACAGGCGATGAAACGTGATGAAATACAGTATGATGAAATAATCGTGTAACCTTTTTTGACCGCTGCACTTTTCAGTGCGGCGGTCTTTTTTCGGAATATCCTTATTGCTTTTTTAATTCTTACCGTGTTTATACCGTTAATGCTGTTAATATTATTGCTGTCAGAGCTGAAAATTATCCTGCGTAAAAACTTTACAATATAAATTGTATGTTTAT
>CAMWXM010000326.1 GCA_947178195.1 uncultured Ruminococcus sp. | reverse complement strand
GGATCATCAGAAAGGGAATACTGTGTTTTTGCAACGCATACCGGAATATCCGCACAACCCAGAGCTTCTATTTCCTTCAGATTTTTTTCAGCGGCGGCGGTAAAGCTTACACCGTCGGCACGATAAATTTCCTTTGCGATAATTTCCAGCTTTTCCTTTATAGGAAGCTTTTCATCGTAAAGAGGTCTGAAATCAGAAGGCTTATTTTCTATTGTCGAGCATACCTTATCTGCAAGGTCGATTCCGCCCTCGCCGCCTTTTGCAAATATTTCAGCCATAGAGACCTCAACGCCCATTTCATGGCAGAAATCCTCAACAATTTTCACTTCGGCATCGGTATCGGTATGGAAGCGGTTTATCGCCACTACTGTGGGTACACCGAATTTCTTCATATTTTCAATGTGGATCTGTAAATTAACGATTCCTTTTTTCAGAGCTTCTGTATTTTCTGTCTGCAAATCTGTCTTAGCAACGTCGCCATTATATTTAAGCGCTCTTATTGTGGCCACTAAAACCACGCAGTCCGGCTTTAATCTGGCAAAACGGCATTTTATGTCGAAAAATTTTTCAGCTCCCAAGTCTGAACCAAAGCCGGCTTCGGTAACGCAGTAGTCGCCCAATTTAAGGGCAAGCTTTGTAGCCCTTACGGAGTTGCAGCCGTGAGCGATATTTGCAAACGGTCCTCCGTGGATAAATGCCGGAGTATTTTCAAGGGTCTGTACAAGATTCGGCTTTAATGCGTCCTTGAGCAGGGCTGTCATAGCTCCCGCAATGCCCAGATCTCCCGCATATACCGGCTCTCCCGAATAATTATATCCGACCAGTATTCTGCTTATTCTCTTTTTAAGGTCGTCAAGATCGGCTGCAAGACAGAGAATAGCCATTATTTCAGAGGCAACGGTTATCTGAAAACCGTCCTCTCTCGGAATGCCGTTTACTTTTCCGCCCATGCCGATAACGATATTTCTAAGAGCTCTGTCGTTCATATCCAGACATCTTTTAAAAAGTATTCTTCTCTGGTCTATTTGCAGTTCGTTTCCCTGCTGCATATGATTATCCAAAGCGGCGCACAGCAGATTATTAGCGGCAGTTATTGCATGCATATCTCCGGTAAAGTGAAGATTGATGTCCTCCATAGGCACTACCTGAGAATAACCGCCTCCGGCTGCACCACCCTTTATACCGAAAACAGGACCCAGAGAAGGTTCTCTGAGAGCCAGGACTGCATTTCTGCCTGATCTGTTCATAGCCTGTGCAAGACCAACGCTTACAGTGGTTTTTCCTTCTCCGGCAGGAGTAGGATTGATAGCGGTAACAAGAATCAGCTTACCGTCGGGTTTATTTTCAAGCTTGGTATAAAGCTTTTCCGAAAGCTTTGCCTTATACTTTCCGTAAAGCTCCACATCATCAGGGTCGATGCCGAGCTTCTGAGCTATTTCCATAACAGGCTTCATCTTAGCAGCCTGAGCAATTTCAATATCACTTAACATAAGCAAACGTCATTATTTTCCGAAGGGAAATAATTCTCCTTTCAATTATATTGTTTATACTATTTGTATTATTAATCATCAAGAATCGGAAGCATAGCGGCAGTTATTATATTCTTTTCAGCAAGAGCCGACTGTATACCCATAGCTTTATCCAGGGTCATTTTCTCTGTAACAAAAGCGGCTTCCTTATTATCATTATATATATATGAGACCTGTCCGCATTCCTCTTCTATGGCAGAAGTATTCTCCGTCTGGATACGGAAATACATTTTTGAACTGAATGCCTTATAGTCTTCTATAAAGCTGTTGCCTTCGGACTTATCCCAGCACTGGGAGAGAATAGTCATGCTGTGTTTTTCAGCTTCTATAATATCCCCCATAACTGCGCTTGCGGTAGGAAGCTTTCCTGCGCCTCTGCCGTAAAACATAGCCTTATCTATGCCGTCACCGCATACCATTACCGCATTGAATACATCGCTTACGTTTGAAAGCATGCTTTCACGGGGAACTATCATTGGCATAACTGTGGGAAGTATCTTTCCGTTTTCCAGTCTGCGCACCTGAGCTATAAGCTTTATTGCGCCGAATTTGTCAACTATCTGCACATCTTTTAACTGAATATCGGTAATGCCTTTTGTATAGACGCTGTCCGGGTAAACGTGTCTGCCGTAAACAAGGGACGAGATGATACAGATTTTTCTGCATGCGTCATGACCCTCTATGTCGGCAGCCGGATTGCTTTCGGCATACCCCAATTGCTGCGCAAGCTTGAGAGCGTCATCAAAGTCCATTCCGTCGTTTATCATTTTTGTAAGAATAAAGTTTGTAGTACCATTTAAAATACCTGCCACAGAGGTAATATCGTTTCCTGCAAGACATCTGTGGAGAGGGCGCATAATAGGTATAGCGCCGCCCACGCTTGCCTCATAAAAATAATTACAATTATTATTCTTAGCGATCTCAAATAAAATATCGCCTTTTTTGGCAACCAGCTCTTTATTCGATGTACATACGCTTATTCCCTTTTCAAGGCACTGTCTTGTAAAAGTAAAAGCCGGTTCAACTCCGCCCATACATTCTGCGACAGTAGTGATCTCGTTATCATTTACGATCAGATCAATAGAATTGACAATTTTTTCTTTATATGGGCTGTCAGGAAATTCTCTTATATCGAGAATGTATTTCAGATCCATTTCATGTCCGGCAGTTTTCTGAATTTTTTCTTTGTTCTTATAGAATAATTCAACAACTCCCGAACCGACAACGCCGTAACCTAAAACTGCAAATTTTGACATAAACTTCCTCCACTTTATTTTTATTTTCCTGACAGAAGCTGAACGTCAACAACGCCGTTGAGCTCTGCAACGATAGATTTTATCTCAAGGGCTTCGTTGAAGCTTTCGTTCAGCCGCAGCGATATTGTTATAGTTGCGACTCCGTCGACAGGAATATTTTGATTGACAGTTAAAATATTTGCATTTAAATTATGCAATGAAACAAGAACGCTTGAAAGAACACCCGGTTCGTCTTTCAGCAGCATTGAAATTGTAATTATTTTAGCAGTCAGCCTTTCTTCATACGAAAAAACGCTGTTTCTGTATTTATAGTAGGCGCTTCTTGAAACGCCTATGCGCTTGCAAGCTGAAGCAGAGCTTTTTTCTTCCTTTTTTGCAAGAAGTTTTTTTACCTCCAGCACTTTCAGGATAACTTCGGGAAGAACTTCTGATTCAACAATAATAAGCTTTGAATTTTTGCTCATAAGTATTGTCCTGACCTTTCTTTTCAGGAAATATACGAAACGTTGGATAATACACTTTAAACGGGCATATCTTCAGCAGTCCGCCTGAGACACACAAGTGTACTTAATATAAACTATACCATATTTTTGAAAAAAAGTCAACTCCGTAATATGGATTTTTTACGGCGGTTGTCTGAATAAAAAATGATTGGTTATACAAAAACAACACACATTTTTAATGCTTGACAGAATAATGATTATAGACAGCCGTTAATAAAAAAATTTGTATTGACTAATATGAAATATTTTGATATAATGGTATAAAT
>CAMWXM010000325.1 GCA_947178195.1 uncultured Ruminococcus sp. | reverse complement strand
TCAAAAGATAATTATAATTTAATCTTTTCTTATTGCTATTCAATTTTTGCAACCGTTTGATAACCTAGCCTACTTGATAATGCGGTATAAAGATAAACGAATTTACAAACAATTCATAACTCTGCATTTCTGAATAATCAGCATTACCGCTATTCAACCTTTCTACTTTCTTTTCAACGGCATTAAGAAAATGCTTTATTGGGGAATCATCTATATTGTTGGTGTAAGTTCCTTGTTGCCATACCAAGCCTCTTCCATAGTGTTCTACTTCTTTCAACTGATCCAACCGTTCAATAATTCGTGGCGAAGTTTGTTCCCCTTGTTTAGCTACTTTGTGCCAAAGATTGAACGCTTCTCCTACCCTCTTTGGCATACAGTTTGTAACCTCTATACCAATTTCTGATTTATAGCGCAGATCAGGCTTATCAGAAATCTGCAAATCAACAAACTTATCAGGAAAACAACTTTCTAAAACAACCTTAGCAAAATATTCTTCAAATCTCTTTTGTGACATAATCATATAGTCTTCCATCGACAAAATGCGCCTTAACTAGTGAAAAGTTCGCTTTTCGGCTCTTCAAGTTTTGACATATTCAATCTTCTCCGCTCTCCCAATGCAAAAATTCTTTTGCTTGCTTAAACTCTTCCTTATTAAAAACATTTTCAATAATGCCGACAACCAACCTATATAAAGGTTGAAATTTCTTTAGTCCAAGTTCCTCGTCGAAATCCCCATGCACAATCGCACTTAACTCACTAAACAATTGTCTTTTATTCTCTGCAAACTCTGATGGAATAATAGAATACTTAGCATCAACTTTCTCTAATAATGCCGTAAAATTTCTAGGGTTACCACCTTCATATTTTTCAAACTCAATTCCTAAAGCATTAGCCGTTTGTACTGTTACCATTTCAAAAATTTTTCTTAAATAAACAATCGAACCCGCACCTAAATCATTTCTATATGCTTGCTCTGCCTTTTCAAGCAACATAGAGTATTGCTTATATTTGGTGGAATTAATTCTTACATTATTAGATAGTTTCTCACTTCTATGTAAAACACGTACCTTAGGTGAAACGTCTGTGATTTCATTTTGACTTTCTACCAAAAACCAAACTTGAACTGTTGCCCCACATTCACATGCTAATACACAATCGATACTAATTAACCTCTTATTTATAAAAACACAAGCTAATTGTCCTTTTGAATAGAATGTTCTAATATCACCACAGGTTTCACAAAAATAATTTAACCCAACCGTGCCAACTAACAAATCAACCTTTTGGCCAACAGTTCCCTTTTTACCGACAACGAAACCGTCTACTTGTTTATACTCTGCTATCGGTTTTTTCGAAAGTATATATGATAATTGCATATTTTATCCTTAAAGTGATTACTATTCCATAAATCTTTTTTGCTTATATAACCTAAATATTTATTCTATATTTTAAATTCATTAAGCTTTGTTTGAATTTCACCTGCACAAAATTCTTCTTTCATTTTTATACTTGTCTCTAAGGTACTCAATGTCCAAATCATCATACACGCTTATATTATTTTGCAATACTGTCCATAGTCCGCCATCTTCATAAGGGAAGTCATCCATATACTTCGTTAATGGCGTATTAATAGCCGCTTCAGTTTCAAAAGAGAAATCCTCGTTAGATTTAATTCCGTAATTAACTTGTGCTTCCGACAATTTGATCATATCCTTATCAAAAACTATTGGTCCCCCACATTTCCCAATACCAGTAAGTGGCATAAAAATAGCCAAATCAATAATCTTTTTGTCTAATGTTATCCACGAATGATCAAATGGATATAAACCACAAAAATCACATTCACCAATATATAGGTTAGGTGAAAGCCCCATTTCTTTTAACGCTACATATAAAACGCAAGATAGTGCGTGACATCCTCCCAAAAAATTATTATCCATCATGTAATCATAAGCATTAAGCAATGTATCAGCAAGATCTTCTTCATAGCCGTTGCTTTTTACAGCATCATAAATATTTCCTTTTAACTGATTATAAAAAGCCCAACTTTCATAATATTTGCGCTTTGCATCCATTTCACTCAATCTCCGCAATAATCTTATCAATCTCTTCACGCAAGACTTGTTCGCGCGCTACTATTTCTTTAATTTCAGCATTAAGTTTTACTATATCTATTTTTTCTCGTGTATCCTTTTGCTCAACGTAGGTTGAAACGGAAAGATTATAATTATGATCTTCGTCACCTATAACGCTGTTTGTAACAATCTTTGCAAAATGGGCTTCGTCTTTTCTGTCGATAAAGGCTTGTACTATTCTATCAAGATTATCGTCTGTTAGTTTATTGTTGTTAGTTACCTTTACAAATTCATTGGAAGCGTCTATAAATAAAACATCGTTATTCGCCTTAGAGTGTTTCAACACCATAATGCAAGTAGATATCGACGCCCCAAAGAAAAGATTCGAAGGCAACTGTATAATACAGTCAACCTTATTGTTATCAATAAGGTATTTCCTGATTTTCTGTTCTGCTCCACCCCTATACATAATTCCAGGGAAACAGACAATCGCCGCCGTACCGTTATTCGCTAACCACGAAAGCGAGTGCATTATGAAAGCAAAATCGGCTTTTGATTTTGGCGCAAGTATTCCGGCGAGGGAATATCTAGGGTCGTTTATTAAAGTTGCATCGCCCTCGCCAACCCAAGGAATGGAATACGGCGGATTAGAAACTATAACTTCAAAAGGTTCGTCATCCCAATGTGCAGGGTCGATAAGCGTATCGCCGTGCGCTATATCGAATTTATCCGGTCCGATATCGTGCAAAAACATATTTATACGGCAAAGGTTATACGTTGTAATATTTATTTCCTGCCCAAAAAATCCTTGACGGATATTTTCTCGTCCCAGCAATTTTGCTGCTTTTAATAAAAGCGAACCTGAACCGCAAGCAGGGTCGTAAACTTTATTTATTTCTTTTTTACCTACGGTTGCAAGTCTCGTTAAAAGTTCTGAAACTTCTTGAGGAGTAAAAAACTCACCGCCCTTCTTACCCGCGTTTGAAGCATACATACTCATAAGATATTCGTATGCATCGCCAAAAGCGTCTATCGTGCTGTCCTGATACTTACCGAGTTTCATATCGGCAACCGTATCAAGAAGCTTTACAAGTTTTTCATTACGTTTCGCAACGGTTGCGCCGAGTTTATTTGAATTCACATCGAAATCATCAAACAACCCTTTGAAATCGTCCTCGCTTTCCTCGCCCTGAGCAGAGCTTTCAATATGTTTGAAAACCTTTTCTAATGTTTCGTTTAAATTTTCATCCTTTGCAGCTTTTGCTCTTACATTACAAAAAAGCTCTGACGGGAGAATAAAAAAACCTTTTGATTTAACTAAATCTGCGCGTGCGACTTCGGCATCAACATCGGAAAGTTTTGTATAATCAAAATCTGAATTGCCCGCCTCGTGTTCACCATCATTGATATACTCGGTTATATTTTCAGATATGTAACGATAAAACATTGTACCAAGAACATACTGCTTAAAATCCCAAGCGTCGACAC
>CAMWXM010000324.1 GCA_947178195.1 uncultured Ruminococcus sp. | reverse complement strand
GCATGGAGATCATCACCGACAACACTCAGCTTACAGTTTTCGGCGGTTTTGCGCCCAATTCTCAGTCTGCGGAAGTGCTGTCAAAGTCCTTGGGAGAGCAAACTGTGCTGAGTGGTTCTGTGTCTAACGGCAGAGAAAAATCGCAGTCATTGCAGATGATAGGCAGACCGCTGATGACTGTTGACGAGTTGAAATCCATGCCAAAAGGACAGTTTATCGTCATGAAAACGGGAGTCCATCCGATGATAAGCAAACTAAAATTGTACTTCAAATGGGGTATAAAATTTGAGGAAGAATACCGCCTGTCAGACAAGGCTGCAAGAACGGTTTCCTACAAGGATTGCGGCGAGCTGATTCGTGATGTGTCGATTAAATATCCACAGAAAAAAGAAGTTTTTCAGCCGGAATTTGACGATGAGGAGCTCCCTAAGAAAAAGACAAATATCAGGACGGAAGGGTGAGAAAATTGATATTTCCAAGAAGAATTTATGATCTGGGACTGTCCCACAAGGCGGTCTCGGTTTACTGTTATCTGGCAAACCGTGCGGACGAAAACGGCGAGTGTTTTCCGGCTGTTCGCAATATCGCAGAGGACTTGAAGTTCTCGAAAACAACGGTATACAGGGCGTTTAAGGAACTGGAAAAGCACGATTTGCTGGAAAGAAATCCACGCTATCATTTTCTGGGCGGACAGCGCAGCTCGCTGTATAAAATCAAGGGAGAGATAGGAGTGAAGAAGGATGTTTGATTGGATCGGGGACGCCATTGACTGGATCGGCGATGGAATTTCAAACCTTTGGGACAACACTATCGGCGGCGTTGCAGACGCTATCGGCGATTGGATATGGGAAGCTATGTTCAAGTGGATGTTCAATCTGATTTACGGAGCTATCGCAGATTTATTTGAGTTTATCAACGAAACGACAAGCGATGTATTTGCAATGTCTTGGGTGCAGGCATTTGTAGGCCTGTTCCAGAGTCTTGCTTGGATGCTGTTTGTCTGTGGACTTATTGTGGCGGTTTTCGATACTGCCATAGCCTATGAATCGGGGCAAGCGAACATAAAAAACACTTGTATTAACGTGCTAAAAGGCTTCATGGCAGCGAGTCTGGTGACGGTCGTGCCGCAGCGATTATACTCCTTTTGTGTTGCCACACAGGGTACTTTTACCCATGAACTGCTCGGTAATTTCATAGGCAGCACAACCGATACTGTAGCTGATTCAGGACTTAAAGTCATAATTGCATTGGCTTCTGACGTGTCGTTGTTCAACTTATTTTTTATTATACTTTTCGGATACTGTACCGTAAAAGTTATATTTGCAAACATCAAAAGAGGCGGAATAATGCTCTGTCAGATAGCAGTCGGAAGCTTGTATCTGTTTGGTGTTCCGAGAGGTTACACCGACGGATTCTACGGCTGGTGCAAGCAAGTAATTGTCACTTGCTTGACCGCCTTTTTGCAGACGACAATTCTGTATCTCGGACTTTTAAGTTTTACACAGCATCCACTTTTGGCTGTGGGAATATGTTTATCAGCAACAGAAGTTCCAAGAATCGCTCAGATGTTTGGTCTGGATACAAGTGTTAAGGTAAATATGATGAGCGTTAGCCATACTGTTTCTATGGGAGCTAAGGCCGTTGGTATGATCAAGGGGAAGGCGTAAATTTTATAGAATTTGTGAATTGACATCTATATGAATTTGTGATATATTTTTATTAAGAAAAATTAAAATTTGCGAAGATTAGCCTATGTAGGAGATAAAATGAATAAATATAGTAAGAAACTAAAAACCGAAGTAGCAAAATATAAAAAATGGTTATTAAAATATCATCCAGAAATAAATGAAAATAATGATAACGGAGAGATAATCGGTCCGAATTTCGGAGAGATGATAGACTTAGCAATTGAGTATATTAGAGAAATAAAATTTTATGATTCATCTGATGAAGATATAGATGCAATTTTTTATTGTATAGCAAGAGATAATGAATCCGAAATATTAGCAGATTGTTTATTGGAACAATATGAATGGTTCTCTAAACTTGCTGAGGCATGTATAGAAACAAATTATACAACAGCCAAGTGGCAATTTGCTAAAAGGCTTCCAAAATATAAAAATGATGATAAGATTGCTAATATGATATATGATTATATCAAAATAGATGATGAATATACCCAGAGAATGTCTCTGTTTTCATTAGCTGAAATTTATCCTGATACAGCTGAAAAGTATGCTATTGATTTTTGGGAAAGAGATAAGTATAAAGGAAATTCTTATTCTGAAGAATATCAAAAAATAATGGTTCTTCATGTTCTTGAAAAAATCAAATCGAATAAATTGAGCTATTATATTGAAGAAGCAAAAAAATCAGATTATGTATATCTTAAAGAAAATGCAGAAGAGATTGAAAAAAAAAACAATGCAAAGTAGTAATCTATAAAACACCAAATTCCAGTTTATCGAGCAATTACAAAGTCACAACAAAATATTATGTGAGTACAGTCAAGTTAAAGCTTGGCTGTTTTTTTATTTAAAATGGAGTGTGATAAAAATGAAAACCTATATCTACCCCGAAAATTTAAGAGCAACGGTCAAGCTGTGGTTCTGGAATGTTCGGGACTTTATAATAATTTGCGGCGGAATAATTCTGTCGGTGATTGTATTTGTAAACCTGTGGAACGTGCTGCCTATTGCGGCAACAGTCTGCTATGGATTTTTAAGTTTGAGGGTTGACGATACCGCAATTATGGACTATATTTTTAATGCTGTGAAGTTTTTTGTGACTTCGCAGCAAATTTATTCATGGAGGAAAAATTAAATGGCAAAGAAGAAAAACAGCGTTCAGAGTCTTATCGGCTTTGAACGCTTTACTCGTTTCGGAGTAAAAACAGACAAAGCTGAAATAGCATTTTTCAGCGTAGAACCGACAAATATTTCCGTGCTGTCAGAGGCGAATATAGATGTGAAGATACGCTATCTGATGACACTTTTAAGCACTGTTCCCAATCTTGAAATCATCGCTCTGGACTCCTGCGAATGTTTCGACAGCAACAAAATTTATGTGAAGAACCGCTTGCAGAATGAGCAGAACGAAGGAGTAAGAAAGCTGTTACAGGCTGACTATTCTTTCCTTGATGAGATTCAGGCGGAGATGTCGTCAGCAAGACAGTTTATGTTTGCGATACGCTTCAGACGTGAAAAGGATGAGCAGATATTCAACACCATAAATCGTGTTGACAAAGCAATCTCAGAGCATGGATTTGCAGCGAGAAGAATGACAAAGCCTGAGATAAAGCGAATGCTTGCGTTGTACTTCGGCACAAGTATTTCAGGAGAAGAAATTCCCGATATTGAGGGAGAAAATTACTTGGAGGTTACTGAAAATGTTTAAGAGAAAGAAAAAGGAGCTGTCTGCGGAGCAGCTTGAAACCATAGAAACAAAGGATTATTTTGATAGAATCGTGCCGGGTATGATCAGATTTTACACTGATCATTACATTTGCGGCAACTTTTATAAGTCCTGCTGGGCGGTGACGGAGTACCCTCCCAACACCGAAGAAAC
>CAMWXM010000323.1 GCA_947178195.1 uncultured Ruminococcus sp. | reverse complement strand
ATATATAATGTATTGGTAAAGGAAACACTTACCAAAGCCCATTTTGTGATGTGTTGCCTTATAGATCAATTTAAGGAGAATGTAATTATGGCAAAAAAACAAATGTCCCGTGAAGGTTTTGAAAAGCTTCAGGAGGAATATACAAGATTAGTTACGGTCAGACGTGCTGAAGTGGCTCAGAAACTTAAAGAAGCAAGAGCGTTCGGCGACCTTTCTGAAAATGCGGAATATGATGAAGCTAAAAATGAACAGGCAATGCTTGAAGCTACTATCGCTCAGATAGAAGAAACCATTTCCAATGCGGAAGTCGTTGAAGGCGACAGCATTTCAATTGATGAGGTAGGCGTAGGCTCGGTCATCAAAATAAAAAAAGACGGATCAGACGAAATTGAAACGCTGCAGATAGTCGGTACAACCGAAGCAGATGCAGACAATGGAAAAATTTCTGACGAATCCCCTATCGGCAAAGCCGCTATGAAGAAAAAGCTCGGCGATTTCTTTACAGTTGAAGCACCTGTAGGTGAAATCAGATTTGAAATTATTGAAATATCAAAATAAACTGGACGGTGAAAAATAAAATGAGCGACAATACAAATAATTCCAATTCTCCCGAAGAAATTACGGAACAGGATATAAACGTACTGAAAAAGGTAAGGCTTGAAAAGCTTGCTGAGCTTAAAGCCAACGGCGCAAATCCTTATGAAATAACCAAATTTGACGTAAACGCTAAAAATGCCGACTTGAAGGCTGATTTTGAAAAGCAGGAAAAGGATATCATGGACGCTGCCGGCGGAGATGAAGAAAAAATCAATGCAGGTCTTGAAAAAATCAAGGAAAAAATAGTTTTTATCGCCGGACGTGTAATGAGCTGGCGTGATATGGGAAGAGCTAATTTTATAGATGTAAGAGACGAAAGCGACAGGATTCAGGTCTATGTCAGAATGAACGATATCGGCAAGGAAGAATTTAAAGCCTTTAAAAAATGGGATATAGGCGATATTATCGGCGTTGAGGGATTTGTTTTCAGAACCAAAAAAGGCGAAATTTCAATCCATGCAAAAAACATTACTCTTCTTTCAAAATCTCTTCTTCCGCTTCCCGAAAAATGGCACGGTCTGAAAGATCAGGATACACGCTACAGACAGCGTTATATCGACCTTATCGTCAATCCTGATGTTCGTGACACATTTGTAAAGAGAAGTCTTATTTTACGTGAAATCAGAAATTATCTTGATTCTCTCGGATATATCGAAGTTGATACGCCGGTTCTGCATACCCTTGAAATAGGCGCTGCTGCAAGACCATTCAAAACTCATCATAACGCTCTGGATATGGACATGTATCTGCGAATCGAAACCGAGCTTTATCTTAAAAGGCTTATTGTAGGCGGATTTGAAAAAGTATACGAGGTAGGTCGTATTTTCAGAAACGAGGGTATGGATACCTCTCATAATCCTGAGTTTACATCTATTGAAATGTATCAGGCATATACCGATTATAAAGGTATGATGGCTCTTATTGAAAATATGTATGAAACTCTTGCTAAAAAAGTATGCGGAAACACTACTATCCCTTATCAGGGCGAAATGATTGATCTTGCCGCTCCATGGGAAAAGCTTACAATGGTCGAAGCGGTAAAGAAATATGCCGATGTCGACTACAACGAATGGGCGACAGATGAGGATGCAAGAGCCTGCGCCAAAGCAAAAAATGTTGAGGTCGAAGAAGGCGAAAATGCCACAAAGGGACACGTTCTTATTGCATTTTTTGAAGCCTTTGTTGAGGATAATCTTATACAGCCTACTATTATTTATGATTATCCTGTTGAAAATTCTCCTCTTGCCAAAAGAAAACCTTCTGACCCTGCATTTACAGAAAGATTTGAATACTTTATTTATGCAAGAGAAATGGGCAACGCATTCTCCGAACTTAACGATCCTATCGATCAGAAGGAACGCTTTGTAAAACAGGTCGAGGCTAAAAAGGCTCAGGGTGCTAACGCAGAAGTGGACGAGGACTTTGTAACGGCTCTTGAATATGGTATGCCTCCTACAGGCGGTTTGGGTCTGGGACTTGACCGACTTGTAATGCTGCTTACAGACAGTTCTTCTATAAGAGACGTTCTTTTATTCCCGACAATGAAACCCATTTCAGACTAAAAAGCCTAAAAACCCCGTATTTATGCGAGTTACGGGACTTGCTAAATCACTAAAAAGTACAACTTTACATCAAACTTACATCAAATGATGCAGGATTTTGTGCAGAGGTGTAAAAATCGCATAATTACGAGTAAATGGACAGTCTCTGCTGGAGATTGCCCATTTTTCAAAAGACAATATAAATCGGAATTTGAAGTAGAATAGTATAAATAAAAGAGGTGGTAAGGATGAAACGCTGCATTGCAGTTGCCGATATAGTCGCAAAAATATCATAAATGGAGGATTTGAAAATGGCTATATCGGAGAGAAAAGTATATCCCCGTACAGGAGATACCCAAACGATTTATTTGAAAAACGTAATCACCAATCCTAATATCATAATTGGCGATTATACGATGTATAACGATTTTGTACGTGACCCGCAAGATTTTCAGAAGAACAATGTGTTGTATCACTATCCGGTGAATCACGACAAACTCGTGATTGGCAAATTCTGTTCTATTGCCTGTGGCGCAAAGTTTATTTTCACAAGTGCCAACCATACGATGAAATCTCTTTCAACATATCCGTTCCCCATTTTCTTTGAAGAGTGGGGACTGGATGTTGCCAATGTTACCGAAGCGTGGGATAACAAAGGCGACATTATAATTGGCAATGATGTATGGATTGGTTATGAGGCTGTAATCCTTTCCGGAGTCACTGTTGGGGATGGAGCAATCATAGGTGCTCGTGCTGTGGTGACAAAAGATGTTCCACCTTATACAATCGTTGGCGGTGTTCCGGCAAGGCATATTCGCAGACGTTTTGATGAAGAAACGGTCACAAGGCTAATGGAACTGAAATGGTGGGAATGGTCTGACGAAAAGATTAAAAATAACCTACCGGCAATCCAATCTGGGCGAATAAATGAATTGAAGTGATTTTACAACTTCCAGTTTATCGGGCAGATATAATTGCATCTCCCCTTGAAAGTATCCCAACTTTCAAGGGGATTTTTTATGCTGAAAATCGTAAACTACAAGTTTCCCCTGATTTCCAATACAATGTAATTGTAAAGGAGGTCGATGATTTATTTATGAGTAACAGTTTAGCGTCTATGCACCCAGAGCTTGTGCGTGAGTGGTCAGACAGAAATCTTCCGCTTACACCCGATAAAATAACCTATGGTTCAAATAAAATTGTTTGGTGGAAAGCTGCCTGCGGTCACGAATGGCAGACAAGCGTTAAAGCTCGTTCAAGCGGTGAAAAATGCCCCATATGCTCAGGTGCAAGAGTTGTAGAGGGAATTAATGACTTAGTCACGTTAAAGTCTGAATTAGCGCAGGAATGGTCTGAAAAGAATGAAATAAAGCCTACAGAGGTTTCCATTGGCTCACATAAGAAAGCAATATGGGTATGCAAGCACGGGCACGAATGGGAAGCTTCGATAAAAAGCCGGGCAATAAACGGTACTGGCTGTCCG
>CAMWXM010000322.1 GCA_947178195.1 uncultured Ruminococcus sp. | reverse complement strand
ACGAAAAATCTGACTGCGTATCTTCAGCACAATCTTTGTGCGGTATTGCCTTAAATTTTATGCCTTATGCCCTCCAACCTGACCATTACGCTCAATAGTAGTAGCGCCTTCCTGAAAATTCATTCCTTTAAGAATAGCATTTTTGCCGTATTTTTTCTTGATCTCAAGCATAGCTTTCTGCATATTCCGTTCACGTTCAAGTGCTTCCTCTTCTTCTTTTCTTTGCGCCTCAAGCATCTTATAATCAGTAAACATATCAAGCTGTTCATATCTGTCGTCATTTGCGATTGAATGTTCGCTAACAACATGATTGGCAACTACATACATTCTACGTACCATAAACTTTTTATTTACTATCCTGTCATAAAGCCCGGATATTTTTTCAAGTATCAATTTTGTAGATGAAGTAAATCTTTCAAGATTTATCGAACCGTGTGCAGATTTCGGAGTTTTTCTTCCATAGCGGTCAGTAGAAAGCTTACCACTATAGCTTGAAGGGATATTTTCTGAATCGTACCCAACGGTCAGAACTAACTGATCAGTCACAAGTCCTTTGTCAACAAGATCAAGAACAAGCAGATCTGTCATCTCACGAACTATCAACTTACCCTTATCAAAATCATAAGGACAGTGCAACACCTGACCGGAACTAATACTGTTATTTTCCGGCTTGTATGCCTTTATATCAGCTATAGTACAAGGCTCCCAACCCCAGGCATGATCTATAAGCAGCTCCGCATTTACTCCGAATAGCTTATACAGCAAATCTTCATTATATATCGAGCATTCGGCAATGTCGCCCATTGTAAATATCCGATGTTCCTGAAGCTTTTTGGCATAACCGCTACCCACTCGCCAGAAATCCGTCAGTGGACGATGATTCCACAGCTTGCGGCGATAGGTCATTTCATTAAGCACCGCAATTCTTACGCCGTTTTTATCAGCAGGAATATGCTTCGCCACAATATCCATTGCAATTTTGCAAAGATAAAGATTTGTTCCGATTCCTGCGGTAGCCGTTATTCCGGTTTCATTAAGAACCTCTTGAATCAGTTTCATGGCAAGCTCTCTGGGATAAAGGCGGTATGTTTTCAGGTATCCTGTTGCGTCAATAAAAACCTCGTCAATTGAATAAACATGAATATCCTCTGGAGCGATATAACGCAGGTATATATTATAAATCTGTGCGCTGACCTCCATATAATGTGCCATCTGAGGCGGAGCGATAATATACGATACGGCAAGAGATCTATCGGCTTTCAGTGCATTGTCGTCATAGGATTCGCCTGAAAGCAAACCCTTGAACGCTCTCTGCCTGTCATTATTTACCTGCCTGATTTTCTGTACAACTTCAAATAATCTCGATCGTCCCGAAAGACCGTATGCTTTAAGAGAGGGTGAAACAGCAAGACAGATAGTTTTCTCAGTTCTGCTCTCATCTGCTACTACAAGATTTGTTGTCATTGGATCGAGTCCTCGTTCCACACATTCAACCGAAGCATAAAATGATTTTAAGTCAATAGCAATATATACTTTGTTTTTTTCCGCCATAACTATTCTTCTCTTCTCCGATTATCTATCTGTTATGAATATTTCAGGCAATATTACACAATGTTCATTTGAAAGCTTTGTTCGATATCATCTTGATTTCAATAAAAATTTTCTTTAATATAATTTATATAGTCTTTTCTGCGAACAAGAGTTTTATTATTTTTATACCATTCATAAGAATCCTTCAATCCTTGTTCAAGTGGTCTAACAGAAGTCATAAGCTTACATTGCTCCGAGACGTCAAGGATATAGCTGTAATCTCTGAATGGGAAATAGCTTCTTACATCTGCTTCTTGCGGTGCGGAGCATATTACTGCATTTTTTCCAACCGCATTATAACAAGCCTGAACCCATTCTTTCACTGTCACCGTCTTAGAGTTTCCCACATTAAATATTTTCTGTTCAGGCTGCATCTGCATGAGTATTTCAGCAAATCTGCACATATCCTCTATATCAAAAAATTGTAGCTGCATTTCACCGTCATGTGGTACATAAAACGGCATATCTGCTTCTGCACAGTCAAAAACAAATGCCTCACGATAGAGATTGTTCATTTTACCGTACAGATACGGAGGTCTGATGATATAGGCGTCCGGATATCTGTCAAGCAGCGTTTTTTCGGCTGCAATTTTATTTGTTCCATAATCACCCCAATGAATATTGCTTCCAGGCAGCATATTTTCTTTAAAAGGCTGAGCAAGAGTTTCAGGGTAAACCGCACTTGAACTTACCATAATATAGCTGTGGAATTTACCTAACCCGTCAATCAAATCAGAAATATCCGCGCTGTTATATGCTGTAATATCAAACACCAAATCAAATGTTATATCTTTTAATTGTTGCTTAAGAGCATGTCTGTCGCTTTCGATAAGATTCACTCCATATGACTGAGGGCGGCTGTTCCTGTTAATTACAAAAACTTCATTGCCTTTTTTAACAAAATATTCTGCGGCATACCTGCTTGCAAATACTGTGCCGCCAGTAATTAAAATTTTCATATATAAGCTCCTGAATAAATTATTTTTCTTTTTTATTTAAACAGTCTTTGTGCGGTGCGTCTTACCTCCAAGGACGTTTTTTGCGTTCCAGCCCTTGTTTTTCCAATAGGCTACGTCCGCTTCATTCCAGCCTTTTTTCTGCATCATTCTCATAATATTAAAAAAAGCTTTTGTTTTAAATGAAGGCTTTATATTTTTATTTAAAATTTTTCTTGCAATAGCATTGGTTTTCTTATTGATTTTCTTTTTTGTTTTTTTACCGACCGCATTCCAGTCTACTGCCGCAACTCTAACGCCTAATTTATATGTTTTAGCGATACCCCAAAAAAACATGCTGTCTGCCATATCTTTATTTGTACTTTTCATGCCTGCGCCTGCGGCAGTAGAAATACATACTGCCTGTTTTCTGAACATTTTTTCTTCCGGACGATGTACCATCCACCTATAACCATAATGATCCAAAAACGATTTCATTGCCCCTGTGGCATGATATACATACACAGGACTTGCCAGAATAATAACGTCCGCATTATCTAAGGCTGCCGTAATAGGCTTTAGCATTTCGTAATGAGGACATAAGGTTTCAGATTTCACAAAACAATTGGTACAACCGGTACAAAATTTATCAAAATCCTTTGGCAAAAAGAATTCGCTAACTTCTCCATTTAATTTTTTCGCAAGTTCTCTTGCAATATGGTATGTAGAGCCCTTGTGGCTCTGACCGTGAATTATAGTTATTTTCATGTTATAGCAATCCGCCCTTCCTTTTATTATATAGCAAACGAAGGTTTATATACTAAGTAAAAAAATCGGGCTTACTAAAAAGTAAACCCGATCTACCCTTTGGGGCATATATTGGAGGCGCCACCCAGATTTGAACTGGGGATCAGGGTGTTGCAGACCCACGCCTTACCACTTGGCTATAGCGCCTTATATTGGAGCGGAATACGAGGCTCGAACTCGCTACCTCCACCTTGGCAAGGTGGCGCTCTACCAGATGAGCTAATTCCGCATAAATGCTGGCGATCCGGATGGGAGTCGAACCCACGACCTCTAGCGTGACAGGCTAGCGTTC
>CAMWXM010000321.1 GCA_947178195.1 uncultured Ruminococcus sp. | reverse complement strand
ATATATGACCGTTCATTTTTTGAAGCAGGCAGCTCGGGGAAGATGTTCAGCGGTTACGGATCAATGAGAAATTCCAAGTTCGGCTACTGGAATCAATTCATACCGACTTTTGATTACAGCGATATTGAATCATTCACCGACAGCATACAAGGCTATATTGACGACGGACTTCTCCTGTCGCCTGCGGAGTTGTATTTGCCTGTCCGTTTGAAGCCAAAGGGTACATACAGTCTTGATGCACTAAAAAATGGTATCGACCATATTGAGCTGCGAATGTTTGACTTAAATCCATTGAGCGATGTGGGAATTTTCAGCGAAGATGCCGAATTTACACATCTTCTGATGCTGTACCTGCTGCATCTGCCTGATTTTGATTTTACTGCAAAGTTACAGGAAAAAGCTGTTTCAGATCATAAGGAAGCCGCAAAATATATGCCCGATAAGCATTATGTTGATAAGGCAAAGGCGATAATTACCGATATGAAGCAGTTTTTTGAGGGATATGTCTATGCTGAAAAGGCGCTTGAATATCAGGAAAGAAAGCTTACAGAAAATCAACGGTATTGCGTTAAAATCTATGAGAGGAGCTGCGAGCAATGTGCGAATTATTCGGTGCAAGTCTGAAAGAAAATGAAGATATAAGCGGCTATTTATCAGAGTTTTTCAGTCACGGTGCGCAGCACCCTCACGGCTGGGGGATATATCGTGAACATCACGGAGATTTTGAGATCGTAAAAGAGGCTGTCAGTTCGATAAAAAGTGCGCTTGTAAAAAAAATTGCCCGAACAACTGAACCGCAAAAGCATTTTATGGCACATATACGACTTGCTACAGCAGGTGCGGTCAAAACGGAAAACTGTCATCCATTCAGCGGCCTTGATACGTCAGGTCGTCGCTGGACGTTGATTCATAATGGGACTATATATGCTGTAAACAAGACTTTTCCATATCGGTCGGCACAGCATGGAAATACTGATTCCGAGCGTGTTTTTCTGTATTTGCTTGACAAGCTTAACAAGGTACGTTCAAGTAATGAGAGTGAACGTTTTGCAGTAGCAGATGAAGTTGTGCAGGAGCTTTCAGAGCGCAACAAGCTGAATCTGCTCATCTCGGACGGAGAGCTTCTGTACGTCCACAAAAATATGGAGGGAACACTGTTTTATCTGAAAACCGATAACGGCTATTATTTCAGTACCAAGCCTCTTGACAACGGTGTATGGACAGAGTTTCCGACAGCACAGCTGATTGCCTTTCAGAACGGTGAAAAGCTGTTTTCAGGTAAAAATCACGGTAAAATATTTACTTCTGTGATGCACAGTATTTCTGTCTACGATGCGATGAATATATGAGATACTGTACTGACTTTGAAAAAATTTTCAAAAAATATTACAAAGCCTATTGACAAGATAGGAAAAGTGTGTTATAATAAAAATATAGCCTATCAATCAGGTAGAATAAATAAGATTAGAGGTAATCATCATGAGCAAGAATTATAAATTTGAAACTTTACAGCTTCACGTTGGACAGGAATCTCCCGATCCGACAACCGACGCAAGGGCTGTTCCGATCTACGCAACAACCTCCTACGTTTTCAAGGATTCCGCACAGGCGGCAGGACGTTTCGGTCTGACCGAGGGCGGCAACATCTACACACGTCTGATGAACCCAACCTCCGATGTTTTTGAGCAGAGAATTGCGGCTCTGGAAGGTGGTGCGGCAGCGCTTGCTACAGCTTCGGGTTCAGCGGCGATCTCATATGCGGTGCAGAATATTGCCACGGCAGGCGACCATATCGTCAGCTCTGTAAATCTTTACGGCGGTACATATAACCTTTTTGCCAATACTCTGAAAGAACAGGGGCTTACGACTACTTTCGTTGACCCGTCAGATCCCGAAAACTTTGAGAAAGCTATTCAGCCGAACACCAAGCTCCTCTATGCTGAAACTTTAGGCAACCCCAATTCCGATGTCATCGACCTTGAAGCAATTTCAGAAATTGCCCATAAACATGGCATTCCGCTTATCGTGGACAATACTTTTGCGACTCCGTATCTGCTCAGACCGATCGAGCATGGCGCCGACATTGTAGTACATTCCGCTACGAAATTCATAGGCGGTCACGGCACGGTAATGGGCGGCGTAGTTATTGACGGCGGTAAATTTGATTGGGCGCAGAATGACAAGTTTCCCGGACTTTCCAAGCCAAATCCGTCCTATCACGGCGTTGTATTCACTGAGGCTTGCGGCAATATTGCTTACATCATGAAGCTCCGCACAACTCTCATGAGAGATCAGGGTGCGACTATTTCGCCATTCAATTCATTCCTGCTTTTACAGGGACTGGAAACGCTGTCGCTTCGTCTGGAACGTCATGTGGAGAATGCTTTGAAAGTCGTTGATTTTCTGAAAAATCATCCGCAGGTTGAGCGTGTCAATCATCCGTCCCTTGCACAGGGCAGAGAAAAGGAGCTTTATGACAAATACTTCTCTAATGGTGCGGCTTCGATTTTCACTTTCGACATCAAGGGAAATGCCGAGACAGCAAAGAAGTTCACCGAGAGTCTGGAGCTGTTTTCACTGCTTGCTAATGTTGCCGATGTGAAGTCATTGGTGATTCACCCTGCATCAACCACACATTCTCAGATGACTGAAGAAGAACTTCTTTCCGCAGGTATCAGACCAAATACCGTTCGTCTTTCTATCGGTACAGAGCATATTGATGATATTATAGCAGACCTCAAAAATGGCTTTGCGGCTGTGAAATAATTTTACGAAATATAATAAACGTCAAATTGTTTTTGACGTTTACTATAAATCTATGATATAATTAGGTATAGTAATATTATCAAGGAGTGGTCGGTATGAAAATTTCAACAAAAGGCAGATATGCACTGCGAATGGTGGTGTATTTGGCAAAACACCAATGTGACGAGTATGTTTCGCTGAAGGAGATCGCCGAAAGCGAGGGTATATCAAAAAAATATCTTGAGCAAATTGTGCCCATGCTGAACAGAGCCGGTCTGCTCCGAACTACTCGTGGAAATAAAGGCGGATATTTGCTGACAAAAGAAGCTGGTGAGATAACAGTTGGGGATATTCTCCGTGCCACTGAGGGAAATCTTGCTCCTATTGCCTGCCTTGAATACGAGGTCAATGATTGTCCACGAAAAGCCCAGTGCTCCACGCTTTACGTCTGGGAGGGACTTTATCAGCAGATTACGGACTATCTTGACAGTATCACTTTGCAGGATATTGCCGATCATGACAGAAACGGCGATGATTACAGTATATAAATAATGCGTATCCGATGATCTTTGTGTTTTAAAGTAAATTTCCGGAACATGATTTATAAATGCACCCTCTATTCAGTTAGGGGGTGCATTTTTATTACAAAAAAGCCAGAAAATAAGATGTTTTATGATTCTATTCACGTCTGCAAAATCCGACAAGGGAACATTACAAATCATTCTCCTGCGTCTGTACGAAAAATTGATATAGGCAGAGTCTATTAAAAGTTATAGGAAAAATGTATTGGACATGGTGTAAATACCATGATATAATGTTCTTAAAACATACTATGTATATATGTAATATAAATATAACAGCAGTAGGAGGGGTAACTTGGA
>CAMWXM010000320.1 GCA_947178195.1 uncultured Ruminococcus sp. | reverse complement strand
ATGTTAAATTGAATTTGTTGGTGAAAAAATAAATACTTCAAAAGTTATGTAATTGAAATTAGTTTCATGTTTTTCCTCCTTTGTAAAATGTTTCCAGAATTGGAGTATAAATTTTATGGTTGGATGGTTCATATAAATGAAAATCTTTATATTAGTGCTGATTTAAACCGTTTTGAAGCGTTTTTGCTTTCGCTTGTCGTTGTTGTGAACGATAACAATAAAGAAAATAACATTATTACAATTTCTGCCGAACGCATAACAGATGAGCGTAAAGGAGATGCCGTGTCCATTACAGTTGCTCCTGACTGTTGCGGTACTGATAATATAGGAAGAATTTTTTCTGAGCATATTGAACTATATGGAGGAGAAGAATCGAATTTTGACCTTTTGATTATCAATCGTTTTTGCAAAGCCTTTGATGGAACTCTGATTGTTTCTGAAAATTCCAATAAAAAAAAGTGCTTTAATATAAAACTGCCGTATTGCAACGAGGACAGCGAAGCTGTACAGATAAATACTGCATCGGAAAGCTATCAGGATAATAAATTTTCAAATTATAATATAAAATATTCAAAAATATTGTATTGATTTAGTGCTGCACGGTTTTTGTGCGGCGCATTTTTGTATTGTGAGATAAAAAATAGCAAAGGCAAGATTAAACGCCTTTGCTATTTGGTATAGAGAAAGAAAAAACATGAAGACACTGCAATTTCAAGCATGTATCTTAATTTGCAATTGTAATTTTTCACGACATTCTGCGCATAGACCCTCAAAGGCTAACGAATCGCAGTTTACTTCAAAGCCTGTTTTATCAAGAATAGTATCGCATATTTTAGCAAGCTCCGGAACGCAAATATCGACAACCTTTCCGCATTCTGTACATATAACATGCTGATGCTTCGAGAGGGTCCCGTCAAAGCGGTCTGAACCGTTAGGAATATTAATTTTTTTCAGCATATTATTCTGTGCAAGAAAATTAAGATTTCTGTACACTGTTCCGAGACTAAGCTCAGGATTTTCGTCTTTCAGAAGATTATAGATATAATCAGCTGACGGATGAACCTTATTTTTAAGTACCGTATCAAGAATAAGTCTGCGCTGTTTAGAATACCGCATAATATTTCTCCTAAAAATTAAGGAAACACCGCACAAAGCATATCTTGCTGCTTTGTGCTGAAACAAACTTTGAGTGGAATTGCCCTAAAGGTTTAATTACAGGCAAACCGATAGAATAAGATTTCCGCAAATGCAACAATTGCAGAATGCTTTATTACTGTTAATATTATAACAAAACTTTCTTCAATTGTCAAGGGTTTTTAAAAAAAATCACAATGAAATATAAGGAAATTTATGAAAAATATGGTTTAAGGTAGCATTATAAAAGCTTGCGGAGTACTGTGAGAATATTGCCCAAAAGTAAAAACCGCAGCTAAAAAACTGCGGTTTTTACCATTCAAAGAGAAAAATTATATGAAATTAAAAGAATTTTGCTTGATTATCAGTTGATAATTGTTACATCTGTTTCCTTATCGAACAGATGGATCTTATTAGGATCGATAGCAACCTTAATAACATCGCCTGTTTTAGCTGTTGAACGAGGTGAAACTCTTGCTGTAAGAGGTGTTCCCTCGCATGCAAGGTAAAGGTATGTTTCAGCGCCCATCATTTCTGTAATATCAACATTACATTCAATGATACCTGTAGTAGCATTTGAAAGATACATTTCTTCATCATGTACATTTTCAGGACGAATACCGAGAATAACCTCCTTGTCAACATACTGGTCAAGAGCCGGTGAAACCTTTGATTCAGGAACTTCTACTGTGAATTTATTTCTCGCTGAGCCAAATTCAACAACATATTTTGTTACTGCTTTTTTAAGTGTTGCATCGATAAAGTTCATCTGAGGAGAGCCAAGGAATCCAGCAACGAATTTATTGCATGGACGCTCATAGAGAGTCTGAGGAGTATCTGTCTGCTGAATGATACCGTCCTTCATAACAACGATTCTGTCGCCCATTGTCATAGCTTCTGTCTGGTCATGAGTAACGTAAATGAATGTTGTACCAAGCTTTAAGTGAAGCTTTGCGATTTCAGTTCTCATCTGTGCACGAAGCTTTGCGTCAAGGTTTGAGAGAGGTTCGTCAAGCAGGAATACCTTTGGAGAACGAACGAGCGCACGTCCCAAAGCAACACGCTGACGCTGACCACCAGACATAGCCTTTGGCTTTCTGTCGAGAAGGTGAGTAAGGTCAAGTATTTTAGCCGCTTCTTTAACCTTTGCATCGATTTCATCTTTTGGTACTTTTCTAAGTTTAAGACCGAAAGCCATATTATCATAAACGGTCATATGCGGATAAAGAGCATAGTTCTGGAAAACCATTGCTATATCTCTGTCTTTAGGTGCAATATCATTTACAAGACGGTCGCCTATATAAAGCTCGCCGTCGGAAATTTCTTCAAGACCTGCAATCATTCTCAGAGTTGTTGATTTGCCGCATCCTGAAGGACCTACAAGAATAATAAATTCCTTATCTATGATTTCTAAGTTTACATCCTTAACGGCATGGAAACCGCCCGGATATCTTTTGTTGATGTGACGTAATGATAAACTTGCCATTTTACTGATTCCTCCTAATGAATATAATTCCGCTAACCCGATTAAAGATTAACTTACTATATTATAATACCAAATTTTTAAGATAATTGCAAGTCATTATTTATACAAACTTCACGTTATATATTTATCCAATACGACGAAAATTTCTTACTTATTATACTAAAAACCTCGTCAAAATCGGCTGTATACAATAATTTTTCAACATCTTTGTGCATTATTTCTATATACTCGCCGATTCCCAGTTTTTCGGGGATTGCAAGTCCTCCCATTTGTATCCTCTGTAATTTCACTACTTTATTCCCGACTGCCTTAAACATACGTTTCACCTGATGAAATTTTCCTTCTGAAATTTCCAGGAGTGCCGTAGTTTCGGCATTTTCGAATCCCCTTACCCTTGCCGGTAGGCATACCTCCCCACCGTCTATTTCAACGCCCTGTTTAAATTTATTAACATATTCGACATTGAAATTTTCGTCAAGTTTAACAAGATAATATTTTGGTATATGATTTTTTGGCGAAAGAATTTTGTGGCTAAGCTTTCCGTCGTTAGTTATCAGAACCATTCCGACGGTATCCTTATCCAGCCTTCCGGCAGGAAAAATATCCTTGCGTCTGTACTCTCTGCTCAGAAGTTCCATGATTGTTTTTTCTTTTTTATCTTCAACAGCGCACACATATCCCTGCGGTTTATTGAGCAGAATATAAATCTTGTCACGATATATGATTTTTTCGCCATCCACAATTATTTCATCATTTTCGGGGTCAATTTTAAAGCTGCCGTCACGGATAAGTGCTCCGTTTACAGCAATTTTATTTTTTGAAGCAAGTTTTTTTATTTCACTTCTTGTAATTCCAGTCTGGGAAGAAATAAATTTATCAAGTCTTAAAGTCATAATGTCCCTCTTTTCAGCATTTAATTAATTGAGGTGAAAAAAATGAAGAAGAAAATAATTTGCATTGTAGTTATAATCGCTATATGCGCAGGACTTTTTATTGTGTGTTTGTTAA
>CAMWXM010000319.1 GCA_947178195.1 uncultured Ruminococcus sp. | reverse complement strand
GTATGATATAGTAAAGACCATATGACTGATCAAATCAAAATTTGATGGAGAAAACTATATGGATTACAATAGTTTATTGTCAGGTATGACTGCGTTTGGTGCTTCTGTTGAAGAAATATGCTTTAATACCTTAGGGGGCTCCGCAGATAACATAAATGAAAATGTCATTATTTCTCCGGGATGGCATCCTGAAAGACTGTTTAATACAAACAATATAACTCAAATTATTCAATCAAGTCCTTTATTTGGATATAAAATATGGAATATAAGACACAACAATATTGATATATCGTATATTAATACTGGATTTGGCGCACCTGTGATGTTGGATGCATTATTACTCTTAGGTTTAACAAAATGCAAAAAAATTTTATTTGTGAGTTCGGTTGGCGCTCTATCTTCTGAAATTAATATAGGGGATATTGTTATACCGGAATATTCCGCTTCAGGAGATGGTGCGAGCAGATTTCTTTCATCCAATCTGCATAATGATATTTTTGGCGAAAAACAGTATCCAAATACTGATTTATTTAAGTTACTTGTAAATGAAACAAAAAGAATTTGTGATGTAAATAGCGTTAAATGGCATCTGGGTAAAACTCTTTGTGTTGATACAATAGTGGCTCAATACAGTCATTTGGAAAGTATTGTTGAAATGGGATATAACAGCATAGATATGGAAAGTTCAGTCGCGTTTAAAGCTGCAAAAATGATGGACATACCTATTGCGGCATTATTGCACGTATCAGATAATTCTATTATCCGCAAATCTTTAATGACCAGTCGTAATAGTCAAGAAGAACAGGAATATCGCAAACTTGTCAGAAAGGAGATATTACCTCAAATTCTTGAATGTGTATTATTCAAATAAAATAAACATTTATAGAAACAAAAAGGAGATAAAAATTGAAACTTTATTTAATACGTCATGGAGAAAGCTATGGAAACATAAAGGGCAAAATAATATCCATCACAAACTTTGAACTGACAGAAAAAGGGATAGCCCAGTCACAGCGAATCGGACAAAAAATTTGTACGGAACTGAAAGAAGCTCCGATTTCAGCCTATTGCAGTTCACTTGCCAGAGCCAGACAAACACTAACAGAGATTCTGCGCTGCATTGGGCAGGAAAATATTGAGATCACAGAAACCGATTTCTTAAAAGAAATGGATCTGGGATTGTTTGAAGGAATGACATGGGAAGAACGTCGACAGAAATATCCCGAAGTAGATTTAGATAAAAAACTGTCACTGCTTCAGGCTCCATGCGGAGAATCTTATCAGGATGTAAAGAACCGGTGTGAAATGTTTGCAGAAAAGTATTTGAAGAAAGAAGATGATGAAAAAAGCATTATCATTGTTTCCCACGGCATTACATTAAGAATATTGACAAATACTTTGTTAAATCGTCCCGACGAAGATGTAAATTTTTTGAATTGGACAGAAAATACCGCGCTGACAGAACTTTTTAGAGACAAAGAAAGTCATACATATCAATTGGTTCGATTGAACGATTACTCGCATCTTAGAGAGCTGAAAACTATTGGATATGAAAAATGGGGATTATTTGCGGAACGTGATTATTGGATAAAATAAACGCACAAAGAATGTAACTTTTTTCATTTACACAATAACTAACCGCAGGTTTAGCCTGCGGTTTTTGTTATGATGATATGGTATTGACAAGCTTAGAGTGGAAGCTTACTGCATAGTACTACTATTTTCTAATCAAAGGATATAAGATATATGGAACCGCTTTCTAATGTAAACAAACTGCTTGAAGAACTTCTTCAAGTCTTTCCACAAATTCATCCTCGATTGATATGGCTCTCGCAGTGATTTTTATGCCAGAGGCAAGGGTTAAAATATATTCACTTTTCCGTTTTCTTTATAACAATTTTAGTGTATTCACCCAAAACCTTCCATTGCATCAGCCATAAATCTTTTTCCTCACCATAATGATCATTATAGGTTTCTTTTATAATATTAAGCTCTTTACCGTTTATTATTTGTATGATAAATTTATTTTTCGAGGTTTTGACAATAAAGTTTGAGCCGCTGATCATCGGATTGTGCAGTGTTACAAGATTTTCCGTAACCTCTGTTTTGCTGCTTAGCCTGAAACTGTCGGTCACGGTGCAAATCCCGCTGTTTCTTTCAAGGAGAAAACTGCGTGTAACCTTATCATTTGCAGGAAGCCCATACGCAGCTTCAATATCCAGCTCCGTTTTTCCGTTGCCGTCCGAAACAAATCTGGAAGCTCTGTACTGTGTGCCGGCAAGCTGCTCCTTTCCGTCTATCAAAGGCACATTATGTCCCAATGAACGACAACAGATATTTTTATAGCGGTTCTCATTAAAATAATCCTTTGTATATTCCCCTGCCCCGATGTCGTCTAAAATACTCTCACTTTCGCAGGCATAAATGAAACTTCCCACGTCATTGTGATTATGAGGCTCGCCGTTGTGACCGCCCTTTGTCGCTAGCACACAATCATTATCCGATCTGCAAACAGACCACTGCGCCTGTGGAAGCACCATGTGCCACTCTCTTTTTGAAATGACGTTATCAACGCGCTGTTTTGTCCAAAAATAATCCCTAGATAAAACAATATAGCGGTAACAGTTATCCGTTTCCAGATCCGCCGCAAGGGATATGTCGGGAATTTCCACCTCAGGATAACGCCTTAACAGATAAGCTGTAAGTCCGAGTCGGTATTTTTCATCGCGCTGACTGTCGGAAAAGCTGACCGTAACATTTCCTGTGAGAAAACACTTCTGCTGAAACAAGGCTATCTTTTTCAGCTTAGAATCTTCAAACATATCGACCTTTCCTTTGGAATATTTGTAAATCAAATCGGCATAAGCAGTAAAAAAGCTCATGCCGTAAGTATAATATCCAAGCCCCTCAAGACACGCTCCATCATCAGAGAAGCCCTTGATATAATTCACGATAGAACCGTTGATGCGTTTTAGCAGTTTATTTAACCTTGCTATATCATTTTGCATAAGGAAAATGGCCGCACCGCCTATGGATCCGCAGCATACCGCACACCAGTTCATTTGAGAAACTTCCCATGAGAAGTAGGGGAAGCTGCTTTCTTCAAATGGTTCAAGAACCCGCCTGAACACTTCTCTGCGGACTTTCTCCTGCAGGTCGGCAGACAGCTTGCTTTTCAGCAAACTGGTTATTTCGGCTAAAGAAAATGCCGTTTCCGCCGCAAACAGGTCGATCGTGATCCTCCAATTTTTGTCGTTTCGGTTGACATGAGCAGGAAGCGCCCAGCATTCCTCGTCAATTATGGCCTTGATTATTTCTGCAAGGCGGAAAATATGGCTTTTCTCGCTGTACATAATTGACAGCATAGCATAAACCGTTAAAAATTTACGCCTTTTGAAATACACATTTTCGTATTCCAGGCGGTTGCCGGTGCGCTCAAACAGGGAAAACAGATCCTCTGTCAGCTGCGGTATTTTCTCTTTATCCAATTCCTTGCCTGCATTTATAAACTGCTGTTTATAACTGTTTAAAAAATCAGTAAATGTGTTTTCCATTACTTCGCTTTAATAACATACCTCAGTTTCAATTTCATTTATGCCTTTTTTAATAATATATTTTACTGTTGGTATAGCCGTCTTCGTGCAAATTAGATTTGTGTTGGGGTCAACTC
>CAMWXM010000318.1 GCA_947178195.1 uncultured Ruminococcus sp. | reverse complement strand
GAGGAGTATTCATATCGCTTATTGTGCCGAATTGTAGAAAATGAGATCAAAAAAACTTTTGAAAAATATAGAATTAGGTCAGAGTGCTTTGTTACATTTACGCCAAGAAAAAATATTAATGCATCACCCAATATGACCTTTGATGAATTCGTTAAGGTCAATTCTCCTGAAACCGCTTTAGCAAGCATAGTAATATTGTCTGATGCTAATCTCACTGGAGAAAATATTGTTAATATTTATGCTGAAATATGCAATTTTCTTGAAAATGTAGATTTTGGAACAGGTTTGTATATTTTATCGGAAAGTGATTATGACATAGTAGAAGAAAAAATAAAGCACGAAGTTGAATCATTTGACCTGCAACAATTAAAGTACTATGGCGCAAGCGGCAACATTAAGGAACTGTTCATAAAGGTCGAGGACAAAAAAATGCCTTTGACATCATCAGATATTG
Source organism: uncultured Ruminococcus sp. (assembly GCA_947178195.1). Lineage (GTDB taxonomy): Bacteria > Bacillota > Clostridia > Oscillospirales > Ruminococcaceae > Porcipelethomonas. Next base: position 3,228 of record CAMWXM010000318.1, on the reverse strand, counting down.
ATTTTGAATTAGGAAAGTTGTGAGTGTTATAAATAATGTCTGTTAATGAAAGCGATCAAATGATAACAATGCAGTTAGCGTATGTACATCTTAACACAGCAGTTCAATCGAACCATCCCTGCGGAATTTCGCGGCAATGGGGAGATATGTGAAAGGGGTAAAGCATGAAACGATTTAAATTTATTATTGCGGTGGTTATTATGGCTGCCTTGTTATCTACTATATCCGGGTGTATAATAATAGGTCCCTCTTCGATAGAGGCTATAGAGGCTATTGAAACAGGATTATATGAAAAATATCACAAAACATTTACCGTTGCAGCTTTCGGGGATAGATATAACAAAGATACTGCAACAGCCTATGTTTATGCTGATGATGAACCTACTATGAGATTTGTTGCAAGGGTAAACAATGATGGAGAGTTAGTATTTGATGATTATGTGTATCGTTGCAATTGTCGTTTAGTTGAAAATACCGTAAATGAAGCATTTAAAAGATATGGTATATCAACAGAGTGCTTTGCTCGATTTTCAAATCGATATGATGACGCTATAACAGCATCTATTTCCGAATATATTAAAGAGAGCGGCTCAACAGATATTGATATTACGATTCTTTGTAAATCAAGTGAAAATGTATCCGGTAAAAACATTAAAGCTATATATGAAGATCTGTCAAAAGAAATTGATATAAAGTTTGGAACGTTATTATGTGTGGTAACAGAACAAGATTATGATATGGTTTCTGAAAAAATAAGACGTGAAACACAGCTATTTGACTCTGGAAGAGTGGCAGATTATGGTGTCAAAGACGAAATTTTAGAAATTTATGTAATATATGATTCGAGTGGAATGTCTTTGACAGAAGCACAAATAGATGAACAACTCTCAAATGAGGTAGAATGAAAAGGCAAATATGCACCACCGGCGGACGCGTTTAAGTAATTTTTCGGCAATTTAGATCTCTCCCCTCGCTGCGGAATTTCGCGGCAATGGGAGATATGTGAAAGGGGTAAAGCATGAAACACATTTTACTTTCGGCAATTTTGATTGCCGCAATTATGATCGAAGGTACAAGCTGCAATATATTTAACGATGAGCCTAAGCTGAACGTAAATGAAATGGCATTGGAATATATGGAGCAGAAGTACGGAGAAAAATTTGAATACAAGGCGCCTACGGGTTCAAGTTATACGGGAAACAGAACATTCTTAGCGACATGTGAAAGTTTTGGAGATGAAACCGTTGTTGTTCAAATTGTAAACTATAAAACCGATGAGAGGCAGTTTAGAGATAACTATTTGGCGATCAAGTATGCTGACCGGATGATTGATTATTTTAGTCAAATAGTTAATAACCAATTTGGTGAATCTAAGGTGTACTATTCGCCCACCGGAAAACCATTATCTGCTGATTTACCTGCTAATGCCACTTTTGAAGAATATCTAATGGATCCAAGCGACACTATTCTCGCATGGATCGTCGTTAAAAAGAGTGATTACAGAGATATGGATCAGCTTTCCGAAATAATGGAAACCATCTCATCCGATTGTGCGGCCGGAATGATGTCGGTATATCTTATTGTTATTGAAGATTCAGAGTATATTGATTGTACTGATAGCAAAGCCAGGTATTATAGCATGCACGAACTTTGTTTTGCCAAAGGTGAAATTTTCCGTGCAAATGGCAATACATCAATAGATTATTATGGGGGTGAATAACTACGGAGTTTTCTATCAAGTTCTTTCAGCAGTACTATGATGTTCTTGAGCATTATGCAGCAGGCAAACAAGACGCTTGCGGACGCGTTTAAGTAATTTTTCGGCAATTTAGATCTCCCCCCTCGCTGCGGAATTTCGCGGCGAGGGGGAGATGTGTGAAAGGAGTAAAAGTGTGAAACGTATAAAGGTTGTTATACTTGGAGGAATTATGGCTGCTTTATTTTCAAGCTTGTTTGGCTGCAATATGATAGGCAATTATGCAGTTAATACCGTTGCAGATGAATTGTCAAATAAATATGGAAAAAACTTTGTTGTATCGGATCTTGGAAATCGATTTAACAATGACACAACAACAGCGTATGTATATGCTGCCGATGATCCGTCAACGAGGTTTGAAGTTCGTGTGAACTCAAACGGCGAAATAGTGTTTGAGAACTATGCTTATCGAAAAGTTTGCAGCAAGGTAAGAAAAATAGTCTGTGATACTTTTTCCGAGTACAATTTGGAGGCTGTATGTGTAGCAGAATTCTCTGAATATAATTACGATATTTCCACCGAAGCATCTATCAAGGAATATATTGAAGCAAGTGAGGCAGATATCGTCAAGGCGGCTATAGCAGTAAAAAGCGATGAGATCTTGACAGGCGGGATTTTAGAGAAAATATATACGGATATTGGAAATCAAATTCCGGAAATCCCGGTGGGTTTTAGTATGTATATTTTGTCTGAAGAAGATTATACAAAAGTGTTTAAGGAAATTGAAAATAGAACAAGTTATTTTGGAATAGGTGATATTCGAGCGTATGGGGTCACTCCCATTACCGATTTCTATGTAGAGATTAATGATGGGGAGCTTTCCGAAACAATCACCGAGATAAATGAAGCATTGCTTAGGAGGTAAGACCAAAAAAGCCTCCGAGGGTAAAAAATTTTTTTAAATTGTCAAACTTGTTTACAAAAAACTTGTGAATTGGAATAGTTTAGCATTACATTCATCTTAAAAAGTCCGTTTTCATATTCATAAACACAAGCGCCGTCGTATTTCTGTGCGATCTCACCGATAATTCGTGTTCCGAAACCGTGTTCGTTGGAGTTGCACTTGGAAGTAAGTAAAGCGGTCAGCTTACCTTCATTGGATTCCCTTATTTTACCGTTATATGTGTTTTCGGATACTATGTTGAGGTATTCGCCGCGGACAAAGATCTTTAGTATTACTTGCGGATTGTCTGTTTTCTCGGCGGCGGTAATAGCGTTATCAAGAATATTTGAGAGCAGCGATGACAGATCGATCTCGCTGATATTTAGATTTGGCAGCTTTTCGCATGTCAACTTAAAATCTATGCTGCGGCTTTTGCATATTGCGGTTTTCACGGCTATTGCGGCATCAATAATGTCATTTCCCGTTACCGGATCATAATCAAGGCGAATATTATCGGATTGTTCAATCATTTCAGCAACAAGATTTTCCACCGCACCAATTTGACCTTGTGATAGAAGCGTTATTGCAT
>CAMWXM010000317.1 GCA_947178195.1 uncultured Ruminococcus sp. | reverse complement strand
CCTATTGCACAGGGTGGTACAAATGTATCAGGTGGTCAGAAACAGCGTCTTTCAATTGCAAGAGCTATCTGCCGTGATCCTGAGATATACATTTTTGACGATTCGTTCTCTGCACTGGATTATAAAACAGATCGTATTCTGAGAAGTGAGCTTAAAAAGGAAGCGTCAGATAAAACCATGATAGTTGTAGCCCAGAGAATCGGTACTATTAAAGATGCTGATAAAATTATTGTTCTTGACGAAGGAACTATTGCCGGTATGGGAACTCACAGAGAATTACTGAATAATTGTGAGGTTTATCGTCAGATAGCTTTATCACAGCTTTCAAAGGAGGAACTTGAAAATGAGTGATGAGATCAGATCAAATAATAAAATGCCAAAGCGTATGGGACCTCCGGGAGGCAGACCAGGTTCGAGAGCAGGTGAAAAACCAAAAAATATCAAAAAATCATTCAGCAGTCTTATATCATTTGGAAAAGCTTATGTTCCGGCTGTTATTGTTGCATTTGTTCTTGCAATAACAGGTACTATATTTTCTATAATCGGTCCGAATAAGCTTCAGGATATTACAAATACCATTGCAGAAGGCTTTCAGACCAATATAGTTGACATGGATAAGATTCAGGATATAGCGGTACTTCTTATTGTTCTTTATTCTTTAAGCTGTATATTCTCATATCTGCAAAGCTTTATTATGACTACTGTTACACAGCGTGTTACTAAAAGATTGAGAACCTGTATTTCCGAAAAAATAAATAAAGTTCCTCTTAATTATTTTAACAAAACCAGCTTTGGTGATGTTTTAAGTCGTGTCACCAATGATGTGGATATGATAGGTCAGACGCTTAATATGAGCATCGGCAACCTTGTAACAGCTGTAACAATGTTTTTCGGTTCGCTTTTCATGATGTTCTATACTAACTGGATAATGGCTCTTACTGCGGTTTGCACAACTCTTATCGGATTTGTTCTTATGGGAATCGTTATGAAATTTTCTCAGAAGCATTTTATCCGCCAGCAGGATGAGCTGGGTAATATCAACGGTCATATCGAGGAAATGTATACCGGTCACAATGTAGTCAAGGTTTATAATGGTACAGATGACGCAATTAGAGAATTTGAAAATATTAACAGTCGCCTTTATAATAGTGCATGGAAATCTCAGTTTCTTTCGGGCATTATGATGCCTATTATGAATTTTATCGGTAATTTTGGATTTGTAGCAGTATGTGTAATAGGCGCCGTACTGACTATGGACGGAAAAATTGATGTTGGCGTAATCGTAGCATTTATGGTTTATATAAGGCTTTTTACAAATCCTCTTTCGCAGATTGCACAGGCCGCTACAAGCTTACAGACCACAGCCGCTGCCTCGGAGCGTGTATTTGAATTTCTTGAAGAAGAAGAAATGTCAGACGAAAGTGGAAAAACAAAGCATATTGAAACAGCAAAGGGTGATGTTGAATTTAAAAATGTCAAATTCGGATATGTACCCGAAAAAATCATTATTAATAATTTCTCCGCACATGCAAAAGCCGGTCAGAAAATCGCTATAGTAGGACCTACTGGGGCTGGTAAGACCACAATGGTAAATCTGCTTATGAGATTTTACGAGTTAAACGGCGGAAAAATTCTTATTGACGGCATTCCGACAGATGAGCTTACAAGAGAAAATGTTCATGATATGTTCTGCATGGTTTTGCAGGATACATGGCTGTTTGAGGGCACTATAAGAGAAAATATCGCTTACAGTAAACAGGACGTAACCGATGAGGAAATAAAAAAGGCATGTAAAGCGGTGGGAATTGACAGATTTATCAGAACTCTTCCTGACGGTTACGACACAGTTTTAAATGACAAGGCAAATCTTTCAGCAGGTCAGAAGCAGCTTATTACCATAGCCAGAGCAATGGTTGAAAATGCGCCTCTTCTTATTCTTGACGAAGCCACAAGCTCGGTAGATACAAGAACGGAAATCCAGATTCAGGAGGCTATGGATAAACTGACTGTAGGTAAGACTTCATTTGTAATTGCTCACAGACTTTCAACAATAAAAAATGCTGACCTTATCCTTGTTATGAAGGACGGAGATATCGTAGAAAGCGGTAATCATGAAACTCTGCTTGAAAAGAATGGTTTCTATGCAGAGCTTTATAACAGCCAGTTTGAGAAAGTATCCTGAGGAGGAGTATAATGAAATTTAATTATATTGCAATAGAAAGAGAATATGCAAGCGGCGGAAGCTATATTGGTAAAAAAGCAGCGGAAATTCTCGGTATTCCATGTTATGGAACGGAAATACCGGAAATTGCCGCTGAAAGATGCAACCTTTCAGTTAAGAATGTGCTGGAACTTGAAGAAAATTCATCAGGAAGCCTTTTATATTCTTTGAGCAGAATGTCAAATATTATTACAAGCGGCGGAAAAGTAAAGCTAAGTAATTTTGAAGAGGTCGTTCTTGAGGAAATGAGAGTGATCAAAGAACTTGCCGGAAACGGCGGGGCAGTGTTTGTGGGAAGATCATCTGCTCATGCGCTTAAAGAAAAAAAGTCTGTTCTGAAGGTATTTATTCATGCTTCGACGGATTTCCGTGAGCAGAGAGCTATTAAAACCTATGACGTATGCAAAAGCGACGTCAGGGAGGTCATAAAACGTTATGATAAACGCAGAGGCAGCTTTTATAAGGCTTGCTTCGGCAGGGACTGGAAACAATATTCAGATTATGATTTGGTTCTTGACAGCAGTATACTCGGGCTTGACAAGTGCGCAGAGGTGATTTCTGAATGCGCAAGGTAAAAAGTCAGTGCCGTAAAAAATTTTACCAAATATGTCCGGCAGTTTTTTAACTGGATTTTCGCATTTTTCAATTGACAATGCTATCCAACAATGATATAATAAAAGAATAAGTTAAGAAGTTGTTCTCATAGGAAAAGACCTGCGATTATGCATATGAGAACAACTTCTAAGATAAAAGCAGTATCGCACAAAGTTTCCGGGCTTTGTATGATGTTGTCTTAAAATGGAGGTAGTCGATGAACTGTAAAAATTGCGGGAAAAAGGTATATGCTAAAGAAATATGCAGCTGCGGTGAAAAAGCACCCAATGTGCATGGAAAAGGCGTTGCAGCAAATTCGATAATATGTGCGGTAATTCTTGTTTTAACAGTATTTTCGCTTATTTTTTCTATATCTATGAGAAATATTGTAAATAAAAATCTTATTGTCAAAACTGTAGAGAATATAAATTTATGTGATATAGAAGTTGAGGACGATTCAGGAAAAACAATAAAGCTGGATCAATTTGTATATGATGAATTTATTGACGACAGCAGAATAACTGTTGAAAATGTCGATAATATTTTAAATGATCCTTTTATCAAGGAATTTATTATCGAAAAAATCGAAGGCTATCAGAAATTTTTGCTTGACGAAGGTGAAATGGTCTACATAAGGTCTGAGGACATAATAAATCTTATTGACGAAAACAGCGATTTGCTTTATAATGAAGCCGGATTGAACTTTCTTGAGCCTGATAAGGCGGAACTAAGGGAAAGCCTGTCGGGACTTGATGCATTCAGCGATTTCTGCCGTGATTATCTTACCGGCTGGTTTACAAGCGGATATGTTCAGACTTATTTTTCATTTGCATTTGTTATTTTTCTCGGAGTATTGATGGTTGTTATTCTCGTTCAATGGATTGCAGTATACGCT
>CAMWXM010000316.1 GCA_947178195.1 uncultured Ruminococcus sp. | reverse complement strand
AGCAACTTAAAGCACATTTTGCTGTTGAGTGCAGTGCTAAGAACCTCAACGAAGTCCTGCTTGCAAAAATGCTAGGAATTAAGGGCAAGATAGCCTATACTGATGAATTTCAGAAAGCCTGCATCGTTCCCAAAACGATAAGAGTACAGATAAACGGTAAGATAAAGGAAAGTATGTCGTTTCCGACTTTTGATTTTATCAAGCTGAGTAAAGAGACAGAATGGGAAGAGTCTGAGCTTTATAACTACCTCGCTCCCACTAAGTTCTTGTTTGTGATTTTTCAAGAAAACAACAATGGAGAATATGTTTTTGACAGAGTAAAATTCTGGAATATACCTAATGACGATCTTAATGAGGTTAAAAAAGTATGGAAAAATACAGTTGATGCTATTAAACCAAAAGATGTTGCTTTAGTAGTGACTCAAAATGGCATAAAGTGCAAGCTGCCTGCGTTGCCTAAGAAATCAGATAATCCTGTGGCTCATGTTCGTCCACATGGTAAAAATAGCAATGATATGCTTCCTCTGCCTAACAGATGTATGATGACCAAACAATGTTTTTGGCTAAATAATACTTATATAGAAAAACAAATAAAATAGTTTTAATAATTATTTTATTATTAATTAGTATTATGAAAGGAAAATGATATGAACTTTATTTATTATTCGCATAGGTTTGCAGAAGCAATAATTGCATCTGATGTTAATTTGTCGAAAAGATATAATGAATTTGTAAATGCCTTAAAAAGCATATCAGATGATGAATTGATTGACGATTTTTATAACAAAAAAGCTTATCATGCATTAAGAAAAACATCTTTTAAGTCGTTGACGCCAAGCATAAATGCCATTCTAAAGAAAAAAATAGAATGCATTCCTGACTGGCAAACGGAAGTAGAAATTTTTAACGATACGACAGGTTTACTTGGAAATACAGAATGGCGACTTGATTTTGCTTGCGATAGTGCATTTTGCGTAGAAGTTGCATTCAATCATGGTGAGGCTATAGCATGGAATCTTTTAAAACCCGTTCTTGCTTGTGAGTTAAACCATGTAAAAAAGGCAGTACAAGGTAAAATAGGTATTTATGTTTGTGCAACAGATGAAATGAAAAAAGCTGGAAATATAGATTCAGCAAGCGGCTTATATGAAAAAGTATTGCGATATTTACCACCTATGATGAATCAACTTACAGTTCCAATTATGATAATTGGTTTATGTGCTCCAAAAACATTTTATATTGATTCAAAATCAAAGGATGTTGTAAGAATACTATGAAACACCCCAAAAGCTATGATTCCACTCCTGAGATAAGAAAACGTATGAGCAAGGTGCGGCTCAAAAATGGCAAAGCTGAGGCTATCCTTGCCAAGCGTTTATGGCGTGAAGGATACAGATACAGACGAAATTACAAAAAGCTCCCTGGTTCTCCTGATATTGCATTGACAAAATATCATGTGGCTGTCTTTGTAGATGGTGAATTTTGGCATGGAGAGAATTGGGAAGAGCGTAAATCAAAATTAAAGCACAATAGGGAATATTGGATAGAAAAGATAGAAGAAAACATTGCAAGAGATAAGCGTGTCGATGGCAAACTTAAAGACATGGATTGGATTTCTGTACACTTTTGGGAAAAACAGGTATTGAAAAACACCGATGAATGTGTCAGAGTGATCCTTGAACTTATTGATAAAAGAAAAAACAACTGAACTTTTATAGGTGATGTTTATGGAGGATATAAGAACAGTTGAATTGTTTGCAGGTGTCGGCGGGTTTAGACTAGGTCTTGAAGCTGCTTCTGACAGATATAAAGTTACATGGGCAAATCAGTGGGAGCCATATAAAGCTGATCAATGGGCATTCGATTGCTATGTTTCACATTTTGGCAATAGCTCAAACTATATATGCAAGGACATTGCAAAGGTTAAGAACGATATTCCCGAGCATGACCTTCTTGTAGGTGGTTTTCCGTGTCAGGACTACTCTATAATGAAGAAAAACTCCGCCGGAATTGAAGGTAAAAAGGGTATTCTATGGTGGCAGATAGATGATATCCTGTATGAGAAACGTCCGAGTTATGTAATACTTGAAAATGTGGACAGGCTTATACGTTCTCCTGCAAGGCAATGTGGACGTGATTTTTTTATCATTCTAAGATGCTTTTATCAGAAAGGCTATGCTGTAGAGTGGCGAGTTATAAATGCTGCTGACTACGGTCAAGCTCAGCGCAGACGGAGAACATTCATAATAGCTTATAATAATAGGACTAAGCTGTTCCAAGGATTTGCCGAAGAAGTTTGTCTCAAAGGTCTTAAAGCTATGCACAAGCAAGTTGTTGAAAATGGCATAATGCCTAATGCATTCCCAATAGCATCGCATAAACGAAATTTCGTTGACCATTGGATAGATGAAATGAGTTTTGAAGATATGGAGTCGCTCTCCAAGATACAGAAAGTGTATCTTTATAATGCAGGCGTAATGATGAACGGCAGGATATATTCTGTTGATGTCACACCGAGATATGAGCCTTTTATCCCTCTCGGAAAGATACTTGAACAAGGCAAGGTCGATGAGCGGTATTTTCTCAGAGAAGAAGATATGCCGAAATGGATATATTCTAAAGGGGCTAAACATGAACAACGGTGCAGACGTGACGGCAACGTGTATTGGTTTAATGAAGGTGCAGTTGGTTTCCCCGACTCTCTCGATAAACCGTCGCGTACAATGCTGACTTCAGAAACGCAAGTGGGCAGAACATCGCACGTTGTTACCGATTTGCAGACAGGCAAGCTTAGAGTGTTTACACCAATAGAGTGTGAAAGACTTAATGGTTTTCCGGATAACTGGACGAGCATAGGTATGCCTGAGAAGATGCGGTATTTCTGTATGGGAAATGCGTTGGTAGTTTCTATTGTCAAGAAAATAGGCGAATCACTGTTAACTAAAGTATAACAGTAATGCCTAAACAATAGCATATATCATTAAAATAACAATTTAATTCAGAAAGGAGACAGAAAACATGGAACTTCGAAATCCATTCGGGCTACGGAATAACAAAATTATTTTGATTGAAGATATTTCAAAAAGCGAAAAGGGATTGCAGTGTAATTGTGTTTGTCCATCTTGCAATGAACCATTTGAAGCACGAATGGGAGAAATCAGACGCCATCACTTTGCTCATAGCGGAAAAGGTTGTGATGAAATCAATGCATATATGACAGGACTATATATGCTTTTAAACGAATTCATTTTAGATGGTAATGTGCTACATTTACCCCCTCTTATAATTGGATTTCGACTTTCTGACCATTCATATATTATCGAAGAAAACATAGAAAAAAATACATGGTTTTGTTCAAGTTTAATTAATGAAAAAAACGAAATTCAGCTTTTCGAAAAAACAAATGTATTGTTTCAATCTTCGCATATTGAAACAAGTAACAACAAACCTCAGGCTATAATTGCAGAAGCAAACGGACGAAAGCTTGCTATAAGAATTACGCCTCCAAATACCGTTTGTAAAATAGGAGAAGTGAAGAAATATAAAGATTATCCTACAATTAAGGTCGATTTCTCCACTTCTGGAGATACAATACAACAAAGCAAAAAATCTGATTTTTATTGTTATCTTTTAGAGAATAATGATATTTATAAGTGGGTCTACAATCCACTTATAAAAAAAGCATATCCTGAAATTATAAAAAGAGCCAAATCGCATTATA
>CAMWXM010000315.1 GCA_947178195.1 uncultured Ruminococcus sp. | reverse complement strand
ATCAGAGCGTGACTCGTGTTATGAAGTTGTTGAATTAATAAAAAATATAATCGTGCAAATCAACGAAAATGACATTCCAATCGTATATTACAACATCATAAATAATATGATTAGCAAATTCAGAAAGAATACAGATAAAACCGACAGTTTTGACATAGAATGGAGCGAACAACATAAAAAATATTTCAAAATTATCGGATAGCCGAAACAGCGGAATTGCCGCTGTCTGCCGGAGATAGTCTCCCGGTACTGATGAGGCAGACTCGAAAGGCTGGTGAAAAAAATGGAACTAAGCGAATTCAAATTTCAAGCAAGGCACATTGTATTTAAAATGGCTAAGCTTATGCTTCAGACTGCAAGTGATGAAAGCATAAAAAAATAACCGAAGATTCAGCATAAAATTATTTCTACAGCACTGGCGTTGCTTGTAGAAGCAGAAACTCTTGAAAAAGAGTTAAACAATATAAAAAATCTCGGTTCTGATAATAGTATATCAGAATAAAAGCATTTCGTCAAGCTATTTTCGACATTTTTTTGAGGGAAGTGATGACTTTTGGATTATTTGACGGTTAAACAATATTCAGAATTAGCAAATTTTTCTGTACGATACACGCAAAAATTAATACAAAACGGCAAAATCAAAGCAGAAAAGCAATATAACCTTACTATAAAACAGACCTGTTATATGATTCCTGCATCCTCGCTTCCCGAAGATTTACAGGCAAAGTACTACAAAAAGATTAAAAGCGAAGTGGAACTTTCACCGGAGCTTAAAGAACCTTTGGTATTAAAACAGCCTAAAAATACCGTTAAAAAACGCTTTGAAGAGTATACCAAAAAGGAACGTGAAGAAATTGCTTTATGGAGTGGTATTTTGAAGGATTGGCAGCAGAGACGAGTGAAATATAAAAGCAAATGTGAATTTGATAAAAATTTTGTAGGAGAATGCCGCTTGAAATACGAAAAGTACAATATAAACATAAGCACAGATATTTTGTACAGAAAATATTCGGCTTACAAAGAAAATGATCTGGACGGTCTTATTGATAAGCGCGGCGGCTGGAACAGGGGTACTTGCTTTATGAATGATGAAGTGTGGCATATGTTTACTAAGCTTTATTTGACGCTGGCGAGACCTACTGTCAGTCGATGTTATACAGACGTTAAGGCTTGGGTTAAAAATTATTATCCGGAGTTATACGATTCGATTCCTTCGGAACGGACATTCAGACGAGAGATAAAAAAAATCCCCGATTGCATTATAGAATATACTCGTGAAGGAAAAAAATCATGCTTTGATAAGTACTGCGAATATATAGATCGTGAATATACGGATTTGAAAGCTAATGAAATATGGATAGCAGACAACCATACTCTTGATATTATCTCAATGTCACCGGAGGGCAAACCACACAGATTGTCGCTTACTGCATATATGGACGCTAAAAGTGGAGTTATAGTCGGTTGGAATTTATGTGATAATCCGTGCTCTCAATCAACATTGCTTGCATTCAGAGCGGCAGTTCTTAACGGATTCGGCATTCCGTGGGGAGTATATTTCGATAACGGTTCGGAGTTTTTAACTCATGATATTGCCGGAAGAGGTCATAGAACAAAAGCCGACTGGAATGCAGAAGATACGCCGCCTACCATACTTTCTCTTCTTGATGTTACAATGGTAAATGCCCTTGTAAAAAATGCTAAAGCGAAAAATATTGAAAGATATTTCAATACTTTTAAAGAATTTATTTCTAAAGCTTTCAGCGGATATTCTGGCGGTACACCGGCAGAACGTCCTGAAGACCTTTCGAAGAAAGTTAAAAAAGGAAATATTCCTACTGACGAAGAAATAAGAGAATTGCTGACAGTCCTTATAAACGGTGGCTATAACTGTAAGGAATACGGCGGAAAAGAGCCGGAATATAAGGGTATGACACGAATAGACGTATGGAATAAAAGTATTGATTCTGATGATGTACTTTTCCGTGATGCAGCTGATGACGATTTGACACTGCTGCTTGCCAGAACTACAAGATATCAGAAAATCAAACGCAATGGAGTATTTATTGAACTTTACGGAAAGAAAATATGGTTTAAAGATGACAACACAGCGTTTAATATGAACAAAGAAGTATATGTAAGATATGATCCGGCTGAGCTTGATACGGTCAGAGTGTACGACAAAGAAACCGATAAATTTCTTTGGACATATTATAATGCAGATTATCTCAGAGTACCTTATTTAGTTAAAGACGAGGAAGGCAGAGATAGAATTGCAGTCGCTATGGCGCATATGGCAAGAAACAAAAAGGCTATCAAGGAGGCAGCGAAGGCTTATACGGATTATGACGGCATAGACACATTGGCAGCACGTATAAATGAAGCAGTCAGCAATATTGATAAAATGAAAGTTAATAGACCAACACGAGTATATCCTATTACCGCCGATGAGATCAACAATGAATATCCCGGACGTGAAAATATTATATCAATTGAGCTTGCTAAGCTTAAAGAAGTCAATGACAAATTGGAAAAAGCGAAAGGAGCGTAAATAATATGGATTTGAAACAAAAGATGACAGAGCTTGCAAAAGAGCTTGGATATCCTGAAGATTTAATGCATTTTGTTGTCGGACAAACTGCCGATAACTATAAATCTGCAATTGACGGAAGTAATGATAAATGGAAAAAACAAGCCGAAGAGTTTTTTAACGACCGTGAATTTGCAATGTCATTTTACAATGAAGAGGAGTGTGATCTGCTCAGAAATTTTGAAAAAAAGATCATTGAATTAAAAAGTCAGACAAAGGCATCTGCCGTTACAGGTGTAACTTCATCAATTATGTCCGGTGTAAGACGTAAAAAATATAAAGGAGACACATCTAAAGTCTTTGAGAAATTAAGGAATTATTTCAGTGCCAAAACCGAAAGAGAAAAAATGCCAAATATTTTTAAACCTGTTGAATATGCACCAACCACAATTTCACAGTTGATTTATGAAAGACTTAGAAACGTTCACATTCTCGGCGGTTGTGCCGTTATTACCGGCGATGCCGGAATAGGCAAAACGAAAACTATTCAAAAATATTCTAAAGAAAACAGAACAAATACAGTTGTTATTACAGCCAGCGTACTGAATCATACAGCAAATGATGTGCTTTATTTACTTGCTGACGAATTAGGAATAAATGATAACAGCAAGCAGCGTATAAAAAAGGCTATATTTTCTAAGCTTCACGATGGTATGATCATAATTGTTGATGAAGCGCAGGAGCTTACCTATCAGGCGGCTAATGCGCTAAGGTCTATACCAGATTATTTTGAAGCTAAAGGAGAAACAATGGGATTGGCTTTTGTGGGAAATCCTTGCTTTTACAATAAATTCAACGGAAAATATACAAGCGACCGAGTCCAGGTAAGCAGTAGATTTATTTCTGAATCAACTTATATGGCGGAGCAAATTCAATTTGAAGATACAAAAATGCTTTATCCTCAGCTTGTAGCACAAAACATGACAGCAGAATTAATGTTTTTACACAGTATTGCAACAACACCGACATCAGGACAAAGAAAAGCACTTTTTATATTTAAGAGCGCATATAATACTGGAAAATACGATCTTGACGAACTTGTGAAAGAAGCTAAAAAAGAAAAAATTAAATTTAACAATCTTAATGAAATTTTAAATAACATAAAGAAATACTTGAATAGAATTTTGTTATGTGCTATAATAATC
>CAMWXM010000314.1 GCA_947178195.1 uncultured Ruminococcus sp. | reverse complement strand
AGCTTTTGCCATTTATTTATCCTCATATTTTACGAGTAAGCCTTAATGACGGCGAATCAGAAATGATGAAGTGGGTTAACGCATTAAAAAAATCCACAAGTATATTAGTTGTTTACGGTCAAAATCCTCCTCCAACTAAGGAACAGCTGAAAAACATAGAGGCTTTTGCATCGAAATTTAATTGTGTTATTGTAACAGACTATCTTGCCAATCTTGATTGTGCATATTCATTAAAGCCTCATAATATGCTAAATGCAATATCCGGAGAGGAATTTAACCGTCAGTTGTCACCTGATATATTGATAACTGTGGGTGGAAAGCGACTTATGAACGATCCTCTTACTTTCAAGATAAGAGGGGGACGGGGAAATGTTCGCCATTGGAGTGTTACTCCAGATGGAAAAGTCAAAGATTTCTATTTTAGATTAAGTTCGGTTATCGAAATGTCTCAAGACAGTTTTTTTGAATGGTTTGCAAATCATGCAGGTGACATAAGAAATAACGGAGTATATTACGGAATTTGGAAAAATTTGTCTGATAAGTTTTTTACACCAATTGTAGATGCCTTTAATGCCTCTTATATCAACAGCTTGTTTATTCCATCAATACCCGAAAACTCTGTTCTACACTTGGGAGTGGGAATGAGTTTCTTCGACTGCAGAAGATATCCGATGCACAAGAATGTGGAAGTTTTCTGCAATATGGGTACTAACGGTATTGACGGATGTACCTCAACATTCATGGGACAGTGTTCGGTTGTTAAAGACAAGCTGTGTTTCCTTTTGGTAGGAGATCTATCGTTCTTTTATGATATGAACGGTATCTGGAATAAGCAATTAAACAAAAATATCCGTATTCTTATGGTGAACAATAATGGGACCGGACTTCTCAGAGGACACAATCTGAAAGCTATTTCTTCTGTTCACAATACATCTGCCAAAGGTTGGGTAGAATCTGTAGGATTCAAATACATCAGTGCGAATACAAAGGAAGAATATGAAAAACAATTAAATTATTTTATCAGTAATGAGTCGGAGCAAGCGATTTTCTTTGAAGTATTTTGTAATTAAGAGAGGAAAATAAATTGAAAATTAAAATTCGTCCCCAAAATATAGTTATAGTTGGCGGCGCAACTGGAATAGGTTACGCAACTGCTCAAAAGTTATTGGATAACGGATGCGGTAATGTTGTACTGGCTTCACGCAATTTACAAAAATTAGAAACTGCCTCTAAATCGTTACAACATACTTCAGATCAGAAGATTTCCGTTTATGAGTTTGATATATCTGATGTAAAGTCGCATAATGAAATGATTCAAGGTATTTATAATGAGTTAAAAGTTATTCCCGATGGATTGATTATATCTAGTGGAGTAAATTTTGACGGCAGTAATTGGAAAGGATTTAATATATCGGAAAAGGACTATGATAAAGTGATGGATATTAATTTGAAGGGCGTTTTCTTTTTGATAAGAAACTTTTCCAATTATCTTTTCAGCCATCAATGTAAAGGTAATATTTGTGTTGTGTCTTCAATTAGCGCACACAGAGATTTATTATCCGTTTATCAAATTTCCAAAAATGCCGTATCAGGAATCGTACACGCTTATGGAAAACACTTGTGTGAAAGAGGTATAGTGTTGAATTGTGTAGAACCCGGAGCCATACACACAGATATGATGAAGCACCTTTCAGGCTATACTGACGGGATCAGAGAAGGGAAGCCTTGGAGCGATAATTCAATTGGGCGCTTACTGCGCACTGATGAAATTGCTGATATTATTTGCTTTTTGATGTCAGATTTAGGCGAAGCTATGTCAGGCAGTTGTGTTTTGGCAGGAGGTGGGTGCAAGACTCTCTCCTGGTAAGAAGTTGCAAAATTCCTTTCTTGGATAGCAGGACAAAACTTCGCGGAACTGATCAACCTTGCGAGTGAAGGAATGATAACAATAAAAAGCATCTTTGATTATATTGAAGCCAAGACAGAGAAAAAAGCAATTATAGACACAGTAAAAGGTGATAATTCCCCATTCCATGAGTTTAACGAAAATACATTTTCGATGAATATGGATAAGGCAAAACGTTTGGGTTGGAAAACTTCAAATATTAATGATTGGTTTTGGCATTTAATGGACGAATATATTGCAAGCGCTTTAAAAGAAAAATAATACTAATGTCCGTTTAAAAAGAGAACAAAAGAGACCCAACTAAATTTTGTGTTAAACAGAATAAAGCACTTCCGATCAGACAAGCCTTAAGGAAAGTAAAGAACTGAAAGGAAGTGTTTTTATTATGGAAAATCATCAAAGGAGCTGCTGAAGGAATTTGTAAACAGTCAACATTTTACAAGCACAACGGACATTATGAACAGTATGAAGGAGTTATTCAGCGATGTAATGCAGACAGTAATGAAAGGAGAGCTTGAAGAGAAGAGATTGGCTATTGGTGAAGCACTTCAAATATCAAGAAATACTGTCAGCAAGTACATCAGTCAGTTAGAGAAAAAGGATTCAAAACAACAGAACCTACCGCTGTCTATACCTCACGGGGAAAAAACGCAACGGCAACCTGCTATATACGATACTGCCGATTGAGCAAACCAAGAAATATTTTTACAACCGACAACTCGAAAGTGCAGACCGAATTGTTGCAGAGGGAAAACGAAACAAAGGGATTGAAAAACTCCGTCTGAAATTTGATAAATAGGTAGGTTGACCGATTATAGGGGCAAAAACAGCAAATATTATTTATAAGCAGGAAAAAGTGAGGGGTCGGTGACCCGCCCCCTCACAGATCACATCGGACGGCAGAGCCGACCGTTTAGGGATATTATCAAAAAAGGCCTTTGCAAAAAGGCGGTCTCATAGGAAAGAAATAAAATGAACGAAAAATAGTTTCTCTCTCGTAATCAAAACCAACTACACTGTGATATTGGACAAATTTTTTAAAAAATTCGATAGGCGACAACCAGCCGAGCGGACGCATGGGAAGGTTGTTAGACTGATCTAAACGCGCAGCTAGCTGCGCGTTTAGATCAGCGCAAGAGTAAAATCTGTGGCAAGAATAGAACTTGTTGTGGTCTTCGCGGTGTGAACGCTCTACCTTACCGTTGTGGCGCGGCGTGTACGGGCGGATACCAAGACGCTCCAAAGTGCTTTCAAAGAGCGTAGACTTATCTTTCTTGGCAGGCGAAAAGCGGTTAGTGAACTCAAAACCGTTGTCTGTCTGAATACACTCAACCGTAATACCGCGCCGCTTAAACCATTTCACAACACGTTCGGCAAAGTCCGCCGATGAGTATGTACTTTGTTCCTCATATCCGTACAAAAAACGCATGCGAGAGAACTCGTCGATAGCCGTGTACTGGTACAGCTTCATTTCCGGGCCTGTGATACACTTTCGCGGAACGACCTTAACGTCGATCTGAACGCGTTCTCCCAGGTGTGTCATTTGCTCGTATGGCTTTGGCTGCCGCTTGGGAGGTTTCGGATTGCCGGGAAGCAATCCAAGTTTCTTCATTACCCTGTAAAGGCTTTCGGGGCGGCGGGTGTAACCCTTCTTCCTTAGCCTGTGCCAAAGCTCGGTAAGTCCAAGCTCCGGATTTCGGCGGCGGTAGTTGCGGATCATCCTGACCTCTTCTTCGGAGTGCTGGTTGGGGTGGCTATGCGGTTTCTTGGACTTCTCGGCTAGTGATTCTATGCTGCCGTTCCAACGTTTTAGCCAGAAATATATGATGT
>CAMWXM010000313.1 GCA_947178195.1 uncultured Ruminococcus sp. | reverse complement strand
GTTTGTGCTGCTCGCTGCACAAACTTGGCGAGTGAAAAATTTATTTTTCACTCTTAGCCACCTTAGTAACAACTTAGTGGTCTGATTGCAACACCTGTAATAGTGCCTCACATCCTTCGGCAACATCTTCGTATGTCTGATCGAAATTACCGGTGTACCATGGATCAGCAATGTCCCGTGGATGTTCTGTCCAATCCAGGAGAAGTGAAACCTTGTCCTCTGGATCTTTTCCAATGATCCGCATAATATTACGATAATTCCACTGATCCATGCCGATAATGTAATCGTAATTCCGATAATCTTTCCGCTGCATTTGTTCTGCACGATGTGGAACCATTGGGATATTCATTTCCTGCATTTTCCGCACTGTCCCATAATGCGGACTGTTTCCCAACTCCTCTGTACTGGTGGCTTTGGAGTCAATGAGGAAGTTTTGTTCCTGTCCAGCTTTACGGACAAGGTGTTGCATGACGAATTGAGCCATGGTGGATCTACAGATATTTCCATGACATATAAAAAGTATCTTTATCATATATTTCCCTTTCTACAAATTCCGTGAAGTGTCGTGTTTTGACACGTTTTGAATTGTTGTAAAATCTATATAGTTAGTTATTCAACTTATTTATACGCTTCCTATAAACTCTGGAAGGCTTTCCATCCATATCGTTCATCATCTGGTAAAATTCACAGCCATACTTTTCATATAATCCAATATGGTTTGTTGATATAAAAATGTCTTGCACCTTCTCAGCTTTAGCGAGTCTCTCAATTTCCTCAAATAATTTCCCCACATAGCGATGACCTCTATATCGAGGAAAAGTATACACAAATCCAATCCACGGAGTCAACTCTGTCGGCTGGATATCATCTATTTCTGCATAGGTACAAAAGGAAATAAGTTCATCATTATTTACAAGCATTAATACCTTTGATTTTTCTCCCACAGTGTCTTTGAATTTGTTTTCACACAACAATTCATATAGAAATTGGCCAGCACTCCAATCACTTTTTTTAATTTGCTCCAACCAATACTCCGGTCGGTCGCAACTGAAATAATCTATTACTTGCATTTGTTTTTCCTCCTCGCTCAATTTCAATTTTACGCTCTGAACAACTCCACGATAAACTATAGTTTATTGAATTCTCTTTTTATTCCTATGCTTCCTTTCAACACTTTTACGAAGCTTCTCTATCTTCTGCTGCAATTCATAAACACGTAATTCATCTTCATGCAATCTGAAAGCTACCTTTTGAAAAGCCTTTTCATGTGCTTGCGGACCTTCAATATAATGAAAATCAATATAACACTGATGACACCAGTAATTACGTATTTCTCGAATCTGATTCAATAACTCATAGTCTTTCTCTTTGAATTTTGAGTAACCTAATTCCTGTTCCATTTCACGAAAACTCTTGAGCAACTTTCCTAAAGGGGAGTTCTCAACATGGGAATAATTATCATAAAACTCTCCATCTTTGAGAATAGAATATATCAATTTCAAATCCTGCTCTATATATTGAACAGACATAATCAATTCGCTATGTATCAATTTAAATGTATCGTAGTCCATTTCTTATTCGCCTCAAAAAACCAGAAGTTATCGTTTTCTAATTACCCAATCATCATTTTGAGTTTTTCGCTCTGCATAGTAACCACAAGGCATATCCTTTAAAATACCAACTGAGTTATCCGACTCAAAAACCCATTTTAGAGATACTAACTTTGCTTCTTCTATCTCATGTGTTCTTCCACATAGAAATTGCCACATTCCATCTTCTTCATCATGTGACACATACAGAATCGGTAATTCATTTTCCATTATGTGGCAACAGATAATTGCAGCTGTATCAGGTGCGTCATAAAAAGGAAATTCCATGCCTATTCCCCCTTGAAATTCCGATTAATTCTTGTAACAACATCAACAGTATACTACACTGTTGGATATAATTCCACATCTTCTTCAGGCAAAATACGGAGCATTTAGCAGTCGATACCTTTTGGTGGAAAATAAAATACAAATTGGCAAAGAATTTAAATCAGCTAAATTTAAAATTCTTCATGAAATCTCCCTTCGTCCAATTTTTATTAAATTTGGATGAAAAAACAATAAATTGAGCAAAAAGTCCGCCGAAGCGGAAATAATAATTATGTAGCAATAACAGGTAACGGAAACAGTCTACACTAATTTGACATAGAACTAACCTCTTATATTCTTCGTATCCGATTACTAATCATAATATCCACACTTCTGACAGATCTCATCAATTGTTTCCGCATAGATACTTCTGGAATGTTTATGTGGATCATTATTATGATTCTTCTTATCTAAATACAAATCTCGCACATTCTCCCAATATCCACAATCTTTGATCCATTCCTCTTTTTCATCTAATAAATAGAATCCCTGTGACTGCTCTTGCCAATAATACTTATTTTGCTTTTTATTAAAATGGATATATTCTTGTCTCTCACTGCCAGCATCATCTATATAATCATTTACTATGGCAAAATCACAGCTATATAGTATTCTTGAATTTTGCTTGTCCTTTACCTTTATTGTAAGAACCCGTGTAGAATCTTCAGTATTATCATATCCAAAATGTGGAGCTACCTTATTAAGCGCAAGCCTGAGTTTTGTCCTGATTTCTTTTGCCGAGAATTCACATTCATCATCAATATGGATATCAACATCAAAATCAAAGCCTTTATTTGATTTAATATCATATGTAACCATGTTTCGTTCGACACTTCCAACAAAATAAAACAGGAAAGTGAAATCTTGGCAAACCGCATATTGTACAGAATTAATGATCTGTATCAGGTCTTTCTTTGCTGAGGATAATTGTTTTTTGTTACATACTTGTAATTGTACATTTTTGTTTATCTCCTTTTGTAAATTTATCCCCATGCCTACCATCTAACCTTTGTTAAATCCTTTCATCATACTACAAGTATGAAATTTTTCAAGATATTTTTATAACTTTATAACCAAGAATCCAATTAGATAATATGTCTGATTACTAAAAAGTGCCAGTCAAATAATCAGAACTGGCTTACTTTCATCATCTTTCAGACATACTAACTGCTTCAACCGCAACACTTCCGCCCCTTACAATCTCAATCCTGTTCGCAAACTTTCTTTTCAACAAAGCTATTAAATCATCATTCCTTTTTTCTGTCTGGGTACATTCCAAAAGAACAGTGGTGCCATCATAATCAATAATTGCAACTCCAAATACTTTTGAAATCCGAAACAGTTCCGTTATGTCTGCATCCGAACAATGATTCACCTTAACAAATAAAATTTCCTTCATGTGGATAGGTGTATCTGTATAATCTACCACTTTGATTACCTCAACGCTTCTGGCAAGTTGCTTTTTTATCTGCTCAAAGGTCCTGTCATCGCTTGTTAAACTGATTGTCATTCGTGATATGGTATTGTCCTCAGTAATTCCAACTGTCAAGCTGTCAAGATTATAAGACTTTCCGGAAAACAAACCTGAGATACGGGCGAGTACACCGATTTCATTTTCAAAAAATAAACAAATCCATCTCTTTTTCATTCTCTGTTTTCCTCTCTTTCTAAAATCATGTCATTGAGGGAGTTTCCCGGCGGAACAATTGGCATGACATTGATTTCTCTGTCTATGATAAATTCAATAACCGTAGGTGTTTTTGTGTTCTGCTTCGCACTGAGCAAAGCCGTTTTTATATTCTCTGCTTTTGTGACACGAATCCCTTTTGCAC
>CAMWXM010000312.1 GCA_947178195.1 uncultured Ruminococcus sp. | reverse complement strand
CGCACATATTTTCCGTCAGGAAGCATCCTGCCTGCGTATCCAGAACATACCACACGCCGTCGATCCTTACCACATTGGCAACGTGTCCGTACAGCCTGTTTTCAGTCCATGCGAAGTAACACTCAATTCCATATTGGCAGCACATTTCGTAGGTCTGATATGAATATTGTACGCACGTTCCGCCGCCATTGGCAGTCATAAAATTGTACACTTCAAGCGCCTTTTCATAGTCTGACATACCATGCTCAGGAGGTTCGGTTTCTTCCTCATATTCCTCCGATTCGGTGACTGTAACCTCCGTAGTTTCGGCAGTTTGCGGAGATTCTGACTGTGTATTTTCAGTTGATTCATCCGATGCACCTTGGGTACTTGACTCTATATGATCCGTGGGATTATCAGCGGTTTCATCAGCTTTATCCTGCTGAGATTCCGTTGGATCATATTGACTTTTTTCCTTCTGCATATCGATTACAGCAGTTGTTGTACAAACTGTTTCAGACTGGATTTCCGTTGTAGTCACAGTCGTTTCTGTGGTTGAATCAGTGTACTCGGTTGACGGCTGAGTATCTGTTTCAGCGTATGATTCCGACTCCGACTCTTCATCAGATTCTGATGCTTCTGTGACTGTCTGAGCAGTAGATACTTCCGAAGATTCCTGTGGGTTTTCGGTAGGTACGCAGGCTGTCAGAAGTCCTGCTAAGATAAGGATAAGTACTGATTTTTTCATATGAATCAGCTCCTTTTGCATTATTTTTTCTAATGCAAGCATACCATAAAATCAATGCAATATCCAGACCTTTTGCAAAACTTCTACGTTACCAATAAGGCGGCGCTCTTATATTTGGGCATAACTGATCAATCATTAATTTATCTCTCCTTCGTCATCGCAGTTACCCTGAAAAACGCAGTTTTCGCAGCCGTCAGCACTGTTGCATATCTCCATTAATTCAATATCTGTAAGCTTTCTGCGGACGGCTGTCAGCACAACTCCGTCGTCATCTACCTCCAAAACGATCTTTACCGGAAGACCGTTTTGGTCATAAATCCCGGCAAATTCAGCCTTTCCGTTGTCTGTCATAACCTGTGAAAATATAACTTTTTTCATTTGATTTCTCCTTTTTTCATTAAAATAAAGAGAGTTGATCGATTGTACCAACTCTCTGTGTCGTATCATAATTTGATATCAGCAATTCTGCGTACTGGCAGCCGCCCTCGTACCTCTGCGCAAGATTATTCAGTCTGCTGATTTCCTCAATGCGGATATCAGGCTGATCCCAGATTGCTCTAATCTCAGGGCAGTCGTTGTAGGATACCAAAAACTTGCCCTTGATTTTCATCAGCGTATCTCTGAGCCGTAAGTGATCCTTCGCCGTAAAGCCTACGTCCTTGTAGTAATTTTCCGTAGCAAAATAGGGCGGATCGCAGTAGAAAAAACTGCCTTGACTGTCATATTGTCTTATCAGCCTTTCAAAGTCACGGTTTTCAATCAGCACCTTTTGAAGCCTCATCGAAGCCATATCTATCTGCGGAAAATCTGACCACATTGAATGCGGCTGACAGCCAAAGCTGTCCAGTCCCGATGCGTAGCTGTAGCGGATAAGCTGATAAAATTTGGCTGCTCTGTCAACGTCGCGCAATCTTGGGAAAAGCTTTTTCTTGTGAAGCGCGGCGATCCAGTCGAAGTCCTCACGTGAATTCAAAACATACCGCAGCTTGTACTTCAGCTTATTTGGCTTATCACGGACACACCGAAAAAGGTTCACAAGATTACTGTTAAAATCGTTGTACACCTCCATGTCTCTGCCCTGCGGCTTGCGGAATAACACCCAGCCTGCGCCGCCGAACACCTCAATATATTTGTCATATTGCGGCGGAAGCCGTGCGAGAATATCATCTCTCAGCAGCTTTTTGCCGCCTATCCATGATATGAAACTATTCATTTTGCTCCTTTTACCGCTGTCGACAGCAGAAAAGAAAAAGCCGCTTTGCAGGCATCAGAAACTTTCTGCTGTCGGCAAAACGACCTTATTTTTTAATTAACCAATCATGTTAATTCCATTTCAAAATCCTCGGATTCATCATATTCTAAGCTTTGATCTTCTTCGTAATCTTCAACCGAAACCACTATCCACAACTTAACGAGTCATAAATTAGACTTTCTGTTATGATGAAATTTGCATTTTCGAGTATTCTCATAACGAGGAGTTTTTCCATCGTCGGGACGTATAGGAACAACAGAGATCTGTATTTCAAGAATAATTCTATTCAGTTTCTTAATACGCTGTAAAGGATTACGGCTAAATATGGCATCGGCAAGACGCTCACGCATAGAGCCAATTAAAGTGTTCACATTTGCTTGATACTCGTATTTATTATTTTTATCTTTGCGTTCAGCTTTGATTTTCTCATCCGCTTCGTTCTTGGCGATAGCAGCCATATTTGCAAGATACATACTGATCCAGAAATCCTGCATGATGATATTCTCAGTAAAACCGCCAAAACAGGGCAATTCAAGCTTATTCTTAACAATATCAAACTTGACCTCAACAGGCCATCTTTTGAAATAAAGCTCTTTGAACTTACTTTCATCAAGGTTAAAAAGATTTGTTATCAGCGTTTCAATTTCACCCGATGGCAGTGTAAATTTCACGACACGGACTTTCACATCGCTGTACATTGTGATTTCGTGACTTCCAATACGAAGTGCATCTATCTCGGTATTGAACTTATTTCTGAGGCGAAACAAATAGTTCGATTTTTCAGCCAAAAACTTGATGAGTTCTTCACTTGCGTAACCTCTGTCCATGATGAAAATTGCATCTTTTAAGTCGATGATCTTTCCGACATTTTCAATGTGATTTTTAGCATGAGAGTGTTCGCTAACTTTTAGCGGAGAAAATGCGGCATCCATGATAAAGTCATTCATAACGTCATAGGCTATGCTCATGCGTGCACTTGGTGAAGATGCTTTTGCACCTGTTCCACCAAACTTTTCAAGAAGAGCAGGCAGATTTGGAAGCGGCGTTACAGAACCGTCAATTGCAATGATGTATTTACCGTAAAGCTTATGAAGCGTATCAAGATATTCTTTCCCATAAAAAGCATCTTTGATAGATGTAAAAAGCTTTTCAAACGGCGAATGATCAAACTTACTGCGAGCTTTGCTCAAAGCCTGTTGAGACATAGTTATCCCCTTACTTTCAAAGAATTTATTCAAAGCAGCCTGCGATGATGTTTTGTACATGGAAAGCAGAAATTTCAGCAGCTTTTCAAATGGCATTTTGCGGTTTCTTGTGAAATATTCTGGTTTAAAACGGCTCTCATTCAGCGTAGAAACTGCTCTCATAATTGATGTGGAAATAGCTACAGCAACTGCAAGTGACAACATAGAAATGAACCTCGAAATCAAGAAGTATATCGAATAGATATCTACTTCCGATTTTATCAGCTTTTTCAATTTGTCAAGTGGTTTTTTGCACAAAGTTTTGGCTACTGTTTTGTGTGTTATTCAGTTGTGTTTAAGTTGTGGATAGTGCAACCGAAACAGGTTCGACAGTCTGTTCGTTGATAAATCCATTTAATCTATTTTCAACATAATCGGAGAGCCACATCCCACCGAAGGTTTCCCTTGTTTCAAGCCTCCACATTGCAAGCTTACCGATATCAAGCTGAACGCCGTCAAACGGAAACAGCAGACAGATTAGATTCTCATTACTAAAGGTATATGCCTTTTCAAAACGACTTTCATTCTGCAA
>CAMWXM010000311.1 GCA_947178195.1 uncultured Ruminococcus sp. | reverse complement strand
CAGTTATAGGAAGAATGCTGATAATTTCAGTTATATATTGAATTTCTATTCCATAGAGAATGTCATTTATGTAGTAAAGTAATATCTGACCGCCGTTTATATTAAAATCGTTTTTCTGCGGTTGATTTAATTCGTTTGCCATGATTTTCACTCCCTTTCATCAGCTTTGCTTTATAATTTTTTCAATATCGAGAATAATCGTAATACTGCCGTCGCCAAGGATAGTACATCCTCCCATACCTGCATCCTTGATATTGTAGCGGCTAAGCATAGGCGAGAATGACTTTACAACAATCTGCTGTTCGCCGATAAGCTCGTCAACCAGAATACACGCTCTTCTACCGTCTGCTTCAACCAGAACCACAACTCCGTCATAAATATTGTCAGACAAAGGTTCGATGCTGTAAAATTGGTGCAGTCGAACAAGAGGATAGCATTTATTGCCGTCTTTAATAATCTCCTTGTGGGAGGTATCGTAAAAGAGCTGTCCCTCTTTAAGCTTAATGAATTTTTTTACATTGTTGGTAGGGATAGTAAAGATAGAGTTGCCCACTGAAACCTCGATACCGTCGATAATAGCGAGAGAAAGCGGAATTTTTATGATAAAATTAGTACCCTCTCCCTGCTTACTGTCAACCGAAACACTGCCTCCGATTTTTTCAATACTCTGCCTTACAACGTCCATTCCAACTCCTCTGCCAGAATATTCGGTTACTTCAGTATTAGTTGAAAATCCGGGGAGCATAACCATATTAAAGATTTCTTTTTCAGTATATTCTTCTTCCGGCTTGGTAAGGAGACCATGCGCCTTTGCCTTTTCCATAACCCGCTTGCTGTCGATACCGCCTCCGTCGTCGGAAACAATAATAATAACTTCACCCGAGGAGTTATAAGCCGCCAGCGTTATAGTACCCTTCCCTGGTTTTCCGTTGGCAATACGTTCCTCCTGCGTAGCCTCTATGCCGTGATCCATTGAATTTCTTACCATATGCATCAGAGGATCGTTCAAGCTGTCGATAACGCTCTTGTCAACTTCCGTTTCCTCGCCCTCGAATACAAGGTCGACATCTTTATTAAGCTTTACCTTCATATCGCGGACAATCCTGGTCATTTTATTAAACACACCTGACAGAGGCACCATTCGGATAGACATTACAATATCCTGCAGCTCATCTGTAAGCTTGCGCAACTCTCTGGAAGATTTCTGAAAATTATCCAGCTTCAGCCCCTTAAGATCGGGGTTTGAAGTAACCATAGCTTCAGCGATTACGATTTCTCCGACCATATCAAGAAGCTGATCCAACTTATTCAGATTAACGCTTATGAGACTTTGTTTGCCCTTTGAAGCGTTACCGCCGCCTTTTTTCTGGGATATCTGCTTATTGATTTGTTCTACCGACTGATGTGCAGGTTCCTGCTTTGCCGCCGGTTCTGCTGGTTTAGCCTCTTCTGGCTTATGCGCCTGCTGCTCAGGCTGAGACTTTGCTTCAGCTTCTGCAGGCTGTTCTGCCTCCTGCTGCTGAGCAGTGCTTCCATTAGAAGCGGCTTCGTTTTCACCGGGCATTTCATATTCATATGACTTTACGTTTATTGCTTCTTCAATCTCATTTTTTATAATTTTCGAGTTGCATTCGTCTGCTTTGAACATAATAAGGAAGCCGTTTTCAATAATTTCCTTAGCGGTGGAAGGATCAGTTTCGATGCTTTCCGGGACTGTTTTAAGCTCAGTGCAGTAATCCTGTATTTTATTAACAATAAGCAATGCACGCAGATTTTCCATTTCGCAGTTATCCTCAAAGAATATGCGGACTTTAGTAAATCCGTCGCCGTTATTCACGGCTGCCGGAGTGCTGCCGCCGCCTGCTGATTCTGCTTCAGGCTCAGCTCCGCCATCGCCGCCAGACTTGCTTACTGATTTAAGATGTTCAACAAATTTTTCAATTTTAGCTAGCTGTTCACTGAAATCAGTAGGCTCGGAATCATCATCCTGAAGCATATCGATTTCCGCTTTAAGCAAATCTGATGAGTCAAATATAAGCTCATAAAGAGTCTGAGGAGAATCTATAACCGGATTTTCCTCACGGATTATAAAAAACATATCCTCGATTCTGTGTGCCAGAACCGACATATTTTCCAATCCCATCATTGCCGAACTGCCCTTGATAGTATGCATGATACGGAATATTTCATTAATATCCTCTTCGTCAAACTTATTATTGTTTTCTGTTCTCATCATAATTTCGTCAAGCTGTTCCAAAAGCGATGTAGATTCGTAGATATACATATCTATCATGCTTTCCATGCCTGATTCAAATCTGCTCATAATTTTACACCTGCCTGTATTATTTTATATTTTAAGGAATTATTTCATCCATTCCGCCTTTAGACATTACAATTTCGCCTGATTCCTCAAGACGTCTTATAGTCTCGATGATACCTCTCTGAGCCTCTTCAACGTCACGCATACGAACGTTATGCAGATACTGCAGATCTGTTTTGACTGTTTCCTGCTGACGCTGGGACATATTGTTCATAATGACCTTAGTAACCTCAGCTCCTGCACCCTTGAGAGCAACAGTAAGATCTTTCTGATCGCATTCTCTGAGGAACAGCTGTATCTCACGGTTATCAAGAAATACAATATCGTCAAAGGTAAACATCTTCTTACGGATTTCTTCAACAAGCTCTGGATCGGAAACGTCAAGTTCGTCCATAATAGATTTTTCTGTTCTTGTATCCAGATTGTTCATTACGTCGGCAAGATAATTGATACCGCCGAATTCAACTGCGCCCACTGAAGAAACAGAACTGAGCTTTTCATGTATCATTTCCTCAACGCCCCTTATAACCTGAGGCGAGGTGCTGTCCAGATCGGCGATACGCTTGAATACTTCAATCTGAATATCCTCCGGAAGCTCGGCTATGATCTGTGCGGATTTTTTTGAATTGATATGCGAAAGAACCAAAGCAATAGTCTGCGGCAGCTCGTTTTGCAGGGTTGTAAGAATACTTTTATAGTCAACGTCTCGCAGAAACTCAAAGGCTCTATTTGCGCTCTGAATCCTTTCCATAAGCATTTTTGCTTTTTCCTTGCCAAAGGCGTTCATAAGTACGCTCATAGAGTACTCGCTTCCGCCTTCAGCCACAACATTCTGTGCGATAAACAGCTCATAGAATTCGTCCATTACGTCTTTTATGGCGTCCTGATTCAGACTTTCTATTCTTGAAATTTCGATAGAAATTTTTTCGACCTCTTCATCGCTCAGGTGTTTATATATCTCAGCGGCAGTTTCTTCGCCGACCGCAACAATAAATGCTGCGACCCTTCTGAGAACCGGCATTTTTTCTTTTTCGACAGACTCCTCATTTTCAGAGGCATTTGCACTGTCGGCAGAAGCATTCTGCTCTTTTTCTTTAAGCTTTGCGTCCTTGTCTTCCTTTTTTGACGACCCTTGTCGTGCCATTTATTTTCCTCCTTGAAAACGAATACCGTTTTTTTCTTTATTATAGCTTTTATTATAACATATTTTTTTCATTTTGACAATAGTAATTAAATTAAACTGCCAATTAATATAATTTTAGGACATGATTTTTGTTTAATACGTACATTTATAACAATTTAAAAGGGTAAAACTGGTATCAAACTCTCCTTCTGTCAAAGTTTTCACAAGCGACTGAAAACACCATAAATCAATGAATTTCCTCAACATGATATATATTTCCGTATATTCCGGCATTTATCATTTATCAATATTA
>CAMWXM010000310.1 GCA_947178195.1 uncultured Ruminococcus sp. | reverse complement strand
TAAAAATGCAGAAAAAACAATTATACATTGCCTATGGTTCAAATATAAATTTGGAACAGATGGCGTTCAGGTGTCCGCATTCAAGAGTTGTGGGAACATCTGAAATCAAGAATTTTGAGTTGGAATTCAGGGGCGTTGCTACTATTGTTCCGAAAGAAAATGCAAGCGTTCCAGTTCTGATATGGGATCTTGATGAAAGGGATTTGCCAACCTTGAATCGTTACGAAGGCTATCCAAGATTATACAGACAGGAAAAAATGCCCTTTGAATTAAACGGACAATCCTATAACGGCATGGCTTATCTGATGAATCGTGAGGGAATTTCACCGCCGAGTCAACAGTACTACAATACGATTTTGCAGGGCTACCGAGAGAACGGTCTGGACGAATCGTATCTGCAAAAGGCACTGGAGAATTCGTTTCAGATGGATTTGGCAGAGGAAGAAATTGACGAGGATTTTGATATAGAAGATCTTGAGGACATCGATTTTGACAATGACTTTCAGATGAAACTTTAAGGAGGATCAATATGAAATACAAAGGATTTTTTGTAAAGATTACTCCCGATAATTATTTACCGAGAGAAAGCGAGGACGGCGAGATCGTTGCCTGCGAAGGATTCAGAATCGAAGTTTTTGCTGACGAATCCGAAAATGTAGAAATAGATATTTTTTCTGCTGCAGTTGATTTTGAATTGGTGAAAAATAGTATTAATGAGGTGGAGCAGTTCGTCAAAGACTATATCGATTGTGAGGAAAAGGAATATCAGAGAATGCTTGACGAGTTTAACTGTCAATAATTGACCATTTAGTGTCAAAAAACGACCAAATAGTGCAAACTTATTGATTTCTTATGTAATTAATGCTATATTAAGTGTAAGCTGTAATGTTTGAAAGGAAGAGTAGATGTGCAGTCCGAATATAAAGGTTCAGACTGCATATAAGTTTATATTAAAATAAAAAACCAATATGCATTTCGTGTCACAAATGTGCATTTCATGCCACGCATATTGACAATTTGAATATAAATAGCTACAATTAATTTAGATAATTATTTGGCTTTTTATACCATAAATCCAAAAGTTCAATTTTTCACTGCAAACAAACCGGCATTTCACTGCAAGTTTCGGCACAGATATGAATTTTGTGTTATAATATATCAGAACAGATACAGCATATTTTAACAGCGATATATTTTGAGCTGCAAGGTGTGATTGGAATATAAAAACATACAATTTTTGACAAATAAAGTGTGAAATGTGCATTTCATACCCAAAAACCATACCATTCGTACCATAAGTCGGTTTTTTATCTGTTTTTGTGATATAATTATATAAAAGACAATTACAGAAACCTTTTTAAGTTTAAAAAGTTTATTATATACCAATTATTACATTTACAGCGTTATTTTTTACATTTTGAGTTTTTATGTGACTTTTTGTGCTATAATTATATTGTAATAATAATTGTTGCGAAATACACAAATATCAAACATTGATTTTGTGTAAGTATACAAACTTCTGAAAAAATGCTCGAATTTTGTATCTTTTTGGCGACGAAAATGATTATTATATATAGAAATTGTTCACAAGGCTTTAAATTGAATAATTTCTTAACTGAGGATAATTGTATATTATTCTATGTTGTGATTGAAAATAATTGAAAATTAATTTTAAGGAGAATAACTATGAGTAAAGGTGAATTTATTTTTTTACCAACTGGAGATTTAGAAGATTTGTCTTATCTTCATCAATTATGTATGATTAATGGTATTGAGTCGAAAATGCAAGAATCACAAGAAAGTCATGGACAAATGGGACTAGAAGAATTTCTTATTGTATTAGTTTCAAGTGCTGTTATTCCTAATGTGTTAAATGTTATAAACACATGGCTTCAAAATAGAAAAAAGAAAATAACAATAGTTGATAAAAATAAAGGAATCGAAATTCACCTAGATTCATATAATGGTAAGGGGTTTTCTGATTCTGAAATTGAAAAATTAACTTCTTTTTTCAAGGAATAAGAATATATTTTGCGTGAAGTGAATGATATGAAATTGAAATATAATTTAAAAGTTCTACTAATTTCAAATAATAAATATGGAAAGGGATTAGAAGATTTATGTGGAGCTAATTATATAACTGAACAGTTATATAATTATTTTAAATGCATAGTTTTAAATCCAGATAAAGATGTTGTATTTTTAAAGGATAACAATTATACTGATGCGATAAATCACCTTTGTGATTTTATTCAAGAAATATCAAATAATGACATTTTTTTTTTTACTTTTGTGGACATGGTAAAATGTCTTCTAACAATTTGTCTGAATTAATAATGGCATTAAAAGACACTTCTTTAAAAATTTTGATTCAGTTGGATTAAAGTTCAGTGAATTAGTTAGTAAAGTTAAAAGAGAAAATATTACTAGGTTTATTTGCATAGTAGATAGCTGTTGCAGTGGAATAATAAATTCAGCTATGGGAGAAAGTGAATTAGTTTTTAATGAATCTGATTGTGATGATGGTACAGTTTTCATTTCATCAGTAAAAGGGACATTAAATGCATATGAAGTAGAAGTTAATGGCAAAAAAATTCCTTGTTTTACTTATAGTTTTTGGAAAGCATTAACTGAGCGAAACGATAGTGATCATTTCTTATATAACATAGAAGATATATTTACAAAAACAAAAAATTATGTATCTAGACTTAACAGTAATATGAATCCGCAAATAACTCGTAAAAATTCTTTGTTTAAAGAAAAGATTTTTCCTGATGTTAAAAGTGATAATACAATTTATAATATTTTAGATGTCATAGATTGGAGAATAACTTCTCAGTGTGATAATAAATGCGGTATGTGTTATGCATGTAATGATAATCAAACAATAGAAGATTTATCTAATGAAAAAATAGATGTTATTATAAATAAACTTTCGCAAATTCATTGTAAGACTATATGTATCTCAGGAGGAGAACCGACTAAATCAAAGCATTTTGTAAAGATAATGCGAGAATTGTATCAAAATGGTTTTTCTATATTTCTTTCTACTAACGGATATAAATATATGGATTCTCGAGATGAAATAGAAATATATATTGAAAAATTATCATTACCGCTAGATGGATACAATAAAGAAACTAATATGTATAATGGTCGAAACGCAGAGAGTTTTGAACGTGTAAAGGAAATATTAGATCATTATAATAAGCATGAACATGATTTTCCGATAAAAATATCAACTGTTTTAACTCGTAGAACTAATAATATTGAGTTTTTATCTAAAATATTAGAATTTATTCAATCATATAACATCTCTCTATGGAAAATTTATGAGTTTATTCCAGAGAATAGAGGTGCTGTAAATAAAGATGATTATTCTTCATTTAAAGCAAAAAACAGAGAGGTAGAAAGATGGATTAAAGAAATAAAAGATAATCTTCATTTTAAAATTGAGCTTATAGAACGTAAAAAACGTAATGCAGCATACTTTATAATTCAACCAAATGGAGATGTTATAATTCCAATTGAAAATAATAATAGTAAAATCGTTACTGAGAAAAAAGTAGGAAATTTTATAAATAACGATTTAAACGAGTTAATTAAAAATTGGATAAACTATGTTGATGAAAATAATTACTATTCAAACGCCAAGTTACGTAATATAATGCAACCGTATTTTTTAAAACCATTTGAAAAAAATATACTGCATAATTTTATTTCTCAAGATGGTATACCATCATTGATGGATTTATCTAATTGTCTTA
>CAMWXM010000309.1 GCA_947178195.1 uncultured Ruminococcus sp. | reverse complement strand
TTCTAACATAAGGAATTGCCGTGCCGAATTGTTTATATGTGTTTTGATCTCTCCATTTATAGTAAAAGTAATAATAGAGATACTTTGTTTCCATATCAAAACAATTGATGACATATGTTCTCTGGTAGGCTTCGAACTTTCCATCATAATAAAAAACTAAACCTATATCGCCATTACCAGGAACAATAATTGATTCTCCTTCAAAAGAATACGTATCTGCCATAGAATATTCAGCCGAGCAGGTATAAAATCTATATTGTCCGCTCTCTTTTGCGTGGTTCGCATCCCTTTTCCCTGTCCTGATTTGTGCCAAATACGGCAATTTTGTCCAACACCAATTTGAAGGCAGATTATAGGGCGTTTTTTTATAAAGAACAAGCGCTTCTTCCAAACGCTGCTCTATGGTCACTTCTTGTTTTTTTGCCATTATTTATTCTCCAACGCTTTCAGCTCTTTTATAACGCTTTTAATTAAATCAATCGCTTCTTCCAAGTTAGAAACAACCTCTTCGCCACTATCTACAGGATCGGATAAATCTTCGTAATCTTTAACGCTTTCATCCCGAATCAATCCTAAATCCAGACTATCGTTATATTCATTTTGTATCTGTTCACGTGTAAAAGTACTCCAACGCTCGCTTTTACGCTTTGATGCATCACTATAACCTTCTATAAATTCCGCAAAATCTTCTTGTTTTAATGTTCTGGTTTTGCCGAAACTATCCATATTTGTGCGCATATCGTAAAAAGTAACCTCTTTTGTGTTGCCTTTCTGTGTTTTTCCTCGAGTAAAAAATAGTACGTTTGTTTTTACTCCTTGTGCGTAAAATATTCCCGTGGGTAGACGTAAAATAGTATGCAAGTTGCAAAATTCCATTAATTCTTTTCGAACATTTACACCATCGCCGGAAGCAAATAATACATTATCTGGAAGGACAACAGCACAGCGTGCTTTTCCATCCTCTTTCAAACTACGATAGATAACCTGCAAAAAATTTAATTGTTTGTTTGAAGTTTGGAAAGAAATATCATCGCGTGTAGCACGTTCACCACCTTTTTTCGTGCCGAAAGGGGGATTTGTCAATACAACGTCATAACCTTTATATTTTTTTGCCTCCTGAGAAAGCGAATCGGCGCAATCAATATTAGCTACAACATTATGAAGATAAGCGTTCATCAAAGCTAATCGATGAGCATCATGTACAAGTTCAACGCCATTATAGCATCCTTTCAACGCTTCAACTTCATTATCAGGCAAAGCATAAGGATTTTTACCTTTCGTTGCTACGCGATATGCGGCAATCATAAAGCCAAAGGTACCACAAGCGGGGTCAAAGCATTTTTCTCCAAACTGCGGATTTATCAACTGTGTCATAACATCGATTAAAGGACGAGGCGTAAAATATTGTCCTGCGCCAGACTT
Organism: uncultured Ruminococcus sp.; assembly: GCA_947178195.1. Taxonomy (GTDB): domain Bacteria; phylum Bacillota; class Clostridia; order Oscillospirales; family Ruminococcaceae; genus Porcipelethomonas. Next base: position 2,351 of record CAMWXM010000309.1, on the reverse strand, counting down.
TTTTTCGTCAGCGTTTTTTGCAAGCAATCCTTCATACAGATCGCCTAATCCCTCTTGCTTTGCTTCAACCCAATCAAGCTTATTAATCTCAGATATTATCTTTTTAAGATTCTTAGGCTCCTCGATGCTTGAAACAGCCTTTGCATAAATCGTGCTTATACGGTTGTAAGTTGCTTCCCCCAACTCAACCAGTAACTTATTATAATAATTTTTTAACTCATTTCCTTCTAATTTAGTCAGCTTGTTCCAGGAATAATCATACAATAAGCCTTTCAAATTCTTCTTTTCTTCTTCTGTTATCGCATCTACAGGTTTACCTCTTTTACGTGCATATACAGCAAGTTTATTTGCATAAGCTTTTTGCACATCACTTTTAAACCTCGCTTCTTCATCTGTCTCATTAATCATCTTTAAAAACAGAATGTAAGTAAGTTCGGTAACATACTGGTGATACGTAATTCCGTCATCACGTAAAACATTACAAAGATTCCACAGTTTAGAAACAATGTCTTGCGTACTCATTATGCAACTCCTCTTGATTCATAGATATAAGTGTTAATTTCTTTAATAATTTCAAGCAACTGACCATCAAACTTCATATTGAAACGCTTAAATCCACCTTCCATCTTGAAAGCGGGAGCTTCAAAAGTTTCTACATTTAACAAGCTTTCATGAAGCATATAAGTTTTAATCTTCTCAAGCATATTAAGTTGCGCTTTATTAAAATCATGCGCTTTTATCAGTTTATCGAAAGCAACTTTTACTCTTTCCTCTCTGTTATAAATAGGGACATTTAAAACTGCATTGCGAACATAGGCAATAATATCTGTAACTACCGTTTCATTTTTTACAGCGCTAGTAGCCTTGTTCAAATTCATCTCGTTAAATCCTTCAGCATCAAGAACAAGCTTAAACTTTTTAAGTTCTGCTTTTGTTAAATCAGAAGGTTTCGTACAAACAATTTTAATTGCTTGAATTTTGTCCTTATTATCATTTATAAATTTGCTAAATTCTTCAAGATAATCCGAAGGACTCTCTGTAATGCCATAACCTCTTGTTGTCTCAAATAGAGTGTCTTCTTTCTCAGAGTAATATTTGCCCTTTTTCAACGGTTTCATTGTATCTATGGCAATTAAAGCTGTTGTATCTGAAATAAGTCTTTTAATTTGATTTTCTTCAGAAAGCTGTCTTATTTCTGAAACGTATTTTGGTATGGGTTGCCCTAAAAGCTGATCAGTTATTTCATACTTTTGTTCGTCGGTTAAACCCTTATTTTTCCTTTGCAATTTTGCTAAAATTCTTTCTATAACAGGCCTTTTATTATTCTCTGGAGCAATAGCAAGTTCCTCTAATAATTCAGCCATTGATTTATTAACAGATACAGATTTCATATTGGTTATTGGTCCGAGAGTTTCAGTAACTCGCACCGCGTCAAAAATTTTAAATTCTGTCTTACCTATAGAAGGACAAAGTCTTGTTGCTCTGCCAAGCATCTGTTCATATAAAATACGGCTATTTACTGCACGAATAAACACAATATTGCATATTTCCGGCACATCTATACCCGTCGTCAACAAGTCTACTGTTACCGCAATATTAGGATATTGATTATTTTTAAATTGATTTATAACTTCCTGTATCTTCTTTTTATTTCCACTTGCAGTTTTGCCAGTAATTTTCATTATGGCATCATTAGAAACTCCCTGCTTTTTGTAAATTTCACGCAAGGTATCAACTATTTGGTCCGCATGATTATCATTAACTGCAAAAATTAAAGTCTTCTCACGACTCTCGGGGTCGAGATACTTTGCCAATTCAGTTAAAACCGTTTTGGTATGGTCAGGCAAAACAATTTGCCGATTAAATTCTGTAACATCAAATTCTAAATTATCTTCTAATACGTCTCCATTAATTAGTTCACCGGTATTAGGGTCATAAACCCCAATTTGCTCACCCCGTTTAAAATATACGTTTTCACGATTGAATTTTGTATTTATGTATATAGGAGTATCATTGTCAACAAGCCAACCGTCAATTACGGCTTCACGATAAGAATAGGTAAAAATCGGCGGGCCAAAAATTTCCGTAGTATGTAATGCCGGAGTTGCAGTAAGTGCTACTTTTACTGCATCAAAATATTCTATAACCTGCTTATATTTGCCCACATAGTCATCTTGACTATCATAAAGCAGCTCGGTTTCAGACATTTCTCTGTCAAGAATGTATCCACGATGAGCTTCATCCACGATTATCAAATCAAATGCTCCCGGCATAAGATCGGGTTTATCAGAAAGAATTGTTCTCTTTAATAATCCCTGCACTGTGGAAACGCTTACTTTTGTATCATCTTC
>CAMWXM010000308.1 GCA_947178195.1 uncultured Ruminococcus sp. | reverse complement strand
ACATATATTAAATATCTTATTCAAATTGCTCTTAAAAAGAAAATATTTAAAAACAGAGTTATTGATTATTTAAATAATTTAAAAAAGGGTCACATATCAATCAAACTTGAAGTGGATAATTTCAAGGCACATTATAATATAGACACCGAGCTTGAACCTTTTTATAAAAAGTTATCCGAAGATAAGAATTTTATAAATTTTACACAAAAGCTTAAAACCAGAGGAAATTAAATGGGAACATCAAGTATATATTCAGGGCCTGGCGGAAAAAATAAACTTTTACCTAGTTGGATTGACCAAAGCAGTTTAACTGATGAGCAAAAGAAAAACATAGCAAAAGAATGGATTGCTGTAAAAACCTCATTAACTAGAATAATTAATAAAAAAGGGCAACAGAGTCCTGCACCCCTATTCCCCCATTATGTAAAATCATATGGAGGTAGTGCCAACTTTGTAAACTCCTCTAAAAGTTTTATCTCTGGATTTGATTCAGTTTATTCTTTTGTTCATGATATTGGTTCAATTGGCACAAAAGAAACAATTAAACAACTTGGTGATCAGTTCAAAGATAAAGATTTCCAAGAGATACTTCTAACATTTTCAAATCTTTATTTTCCTGCAGGTAATGATAAAGAGGCTTCCGCCGCTCGTTCCGCAATGACTATAACTATTGAGATGATACTCAATGAAGTAAATCTTCATCCTGATTTAGATGTACTAGACGATAAAGTATTAAATATTATATTGAAAAATTTTGTAACGGAATATATTTTAATACGTATTTTGACCGATATAGGTAGTTCATATGAAAAATCAACAGCTACTCCTGACGAAATAAATTTCATTGAAAATCAAATAAAAGATTACATTCGTAACTGTATAGAAAACCAATTAAAGGATATTGATTTCATACATGAGGAGATAGGGAATATCAAAATTGAAGAGATTTTATTAAACTGCATGAAAAAATTAGGAGAAGAATAATGTATACATACTTTTGTCAACTAAGTGCCGATAATGAATCACTACATATTGACATTCCTGACACTTTAAATCTTTATGAAACCTCCTTCTCTTTCTGGGACATTTCCAGTAAGAGACAAAATAAATATATCTTTTCTCAAATTAGTTCACCTATTTTAGATTTATTGTATATTGCTTCCTTTGTATATTTAGCTGACTGTGCAAGCCCTCGCTCGCAAACAATAACAAATTGGGAACGTAATATTAAACTTAATATTCCCGTTTTAAATATCGATTTGATGAATTCAGTTAAACCAGATTTAATAGCCACACTAAATTTTTTAAGTGGTGATTATTGGGAAATAGATTTTAGATGCCGTGATTTTGAAGAAATCGAAAAATATCAACGCGCTAAAATACAACAATTAAAAATACCAGAACAATTTGATTGTGTATCTATGCTGTCTGGAGGATTAGATTCATGTATAGGTGCAATTGATTTATTAGAAGAAAATAAAAAGCCGTTATTTGTTGGTTGCCATGGAAGAGGTGCATCTGTTAAACCTTATCAGAATAAAATTTTTACTTCAATAAAAAATAAATACAATATTTCAAAAAACCAGTTTAAACAATTTTCACTTGAAAGAAAAGCTAACGGACAAATTGGAGAACTTACAACAAGAAGTCGTTCTTTCTATTTTTTTATGCATGGTGTTGCAATGGCTGATGTTTATAATGTGAAACAATTAATTATACCAGAAAACGGTGTAATTTCTTTAAATGTACCTTTAACTTGGTCTCGTATCGGTAGTAGCAGTACTAGAACTACTCACCCATATTATATGTCATTGCTAAATACTATTCTCAAAAAGTTGGAATCACCTATACGTCTTACAAATCCATATCAATTTAAAACTAAAGGTGAAATGATGGAAGAATGTAAGAATCAAGAACTTTTGAGAGAAATAGCCTCTTTGACTATGTCTTGTTCACATCCATCCGACAGATATAGCGGTGAAGATTGCATAAAAGACTCCCACTGTGGCTATTGTGTGCCTTGCACGATTAGGCGAGCAGCATTTAAGAAGTCCAACATTATTGATAATTCTATTTATAGAGATCCCGACAGTGACGTGGCTCGTCAAAACTTTAGATCTTTTGAAATAGGAATTTTATCTAAACAATCTATTGGGATATTTGATATATTGAAATCTGGACCTATTCCAGATACAGAAAATTATTCTAAATACTTAGATCTTTACTCGCGTGGAATAAAAGAAATAAAGGACTATTTTTCCGACGATGACTAATTACATAGATACGCATATACATCTTGATTTGCTAGATGATTTAAACAAAGCTATTAATTATATAGATTTAAATCAAATTTATGTTATTGCTATGACAAATCACCCGAAAGTTTATGAAGCTTTGGTTAAGAAAATAAACTCTAAATTTATAAGAGTAGCATTAGGTATGCATCCCGAATTAATCAATAAAGCAAATATATCTTTATTCAAAAAGTATATCAATTCCACTAAATATATCGGGGAGATTGGTCTTGATTTTTCAAAACGTAATAATGATCAAGAACTACAAAAATCTATTTTTAATGAGATTTTAAACCTCTCCAAGAAAAAAATTTTAAGCATTCATTCTAGAAAGGCTGAATCAGAAGTGTTAAATTCAATAGAGCAAAACTTCGATAAAGACTCTTCTTATATTTTACACTGGTATTCTGGTGGAAAAAAAGATTTACAACGAGCTATAGAATTGGGTTGCTATTTCTCATTAAATTTAAACATGTTAGAATCTAAAAAATTTTGTGATTATTCTAGCTTACTCCCCATCAACAAAATACTAATTGAATCGGATGCTCCATTTTCGAAAGGAAATATATTTGATAGTCACTTGACGTATTGTAAATTAGCAGCAACTTTTAATATCCCCGAACAAATAATGGCAATACAAGTATTTGACAATTTTAAGAATATCTTAACTAAATCTAACTAATAGCAAGATACTTTCCTGGTAAAAATTTCACACGCACCTTTTATTTATAAAACAATACCCACACCAAGAATAAGGAACAAAATCGGGGTCAAAGCCCCGATTTTGTTCCTTATTCTTGTGCGTTTTGCCTCATTACGGAAAATTAGTTCTTCTCTCCCCGAAAAATAGGAAGGATTTTGGTATTAATCGTTTTACAATCTATCGCCTTTCTCCACGTTGCAACTATGGCATAGGGTTTGCAGATTATCGTATGTGGTTTTTCCACCCTTTGCGATTGGGATTATATGATCTATTTCCAATTGAGCATATCTATCGGAAATGCCACATTTGCGGCATCTATACCCATCTCTTTCATAAATAGAGAATCTCATTTTATTAGAAACCTTGCCTCTTTCAACACGGCATAGAGCATCCCATATCCCGCGGTCATTATAGAAATTTCCACTCCTATTATTTAATCTTTTAATAAGCGTCGAGATATCAGCTGCTGAAAAGCTTTTGCATTTTCTGTCATATACTTGCCCATTGATCTTTGAACAATATAGTGTTACCGTTAATGAAAAACGTGTACAGGGTTCTCGAAGAGCTTGTTTTCCCACGAATTGTTTTTCTCTTTTTATCAACTTATCTGGTTTTAATCTACCTATTACAGTTTTAAACCGACCAAACTGTGTTATAGCTTTAACTTCATTGAGGTATTGTAAATATTGCTGCTTATTGGAATTTGTTTTTTCTATCTGTAATAAAATGTCTTTTCTAATGAATTGGAGCTGATAAATCAAGTAATCAGCGCAGGAA
>CAMWXM010000307.1 GCA_947178195.1 uncultured Ruminococcus sp. | reverse complement strand
TGATATAATAAATGAATTTTATGCATCTGTCGACCCAAAGACAATAAGCAAAAAAGAAACTGCAGATTTTAGCTTGATCATGAATGATTTGAAGAATAATACTATGGATGCTAAAGATGTTATCCTGAAAAATATTAAAGCTGTATATTTTTCGATAGTCAGTGATGAACGTAGTTATCTCTTTGTTTATCTGAATGATGTCGACGAATACGGTGTAGATATTATATTTGATCCTGAAATTACTGTTCATGTACATGATGGCGAAATATAGGAATTACCTAATAATACCACTTCCAGTTTGTCAGGCAGACAAATTTTAATTGATAAAAAGTTCAAGTAAATAAAAAATATCAGAGGTGAAAAAATGTTTGTTGATAAGGCAAAAATTAAAATCAAGGCAGGGAACGGCGGCGACGGAGCTATTTCCTTTCATCGTGAAAAGTATGGCGCTTCGGGAGGTCCTGACGGCGGAAACGGCGGTAAAGGGGGCGATGTGATATTTGTGGCTGATGATAATTATTCATCGCTTATAGATTTCAGATACAAGCGCAAATATGTTGCCGCCAACGGAGAAAACGGCGGTTCTAACCGCTGCACAGGAAAAAGCGCAGACGACCTTATTATAAAAGTTCCGAGAGGAACGGTTATAAGAGACGCCAAAACAGGCAGAATTATGGCAGATATTTCCGGCGATAAGCCGCAGATTATTGCACAGGGAGGAAAGGGCGGCAGAGGAAACTGCAATTTTGCGTCATCTACAAGACAGATACCCAGATTTGCAAAGCCGGGATTTCCCGGAGAGGAATTTGAGATAACCCTTGAACTCAAGCTTATTGCCGATGTGGGATTGGTAGGATTTCCAAACGTTGGAAAATCTACTCTCATTTCAGTTGTTAGCGCAGCTAAGCCGAAAATTGCCAATTACCATTTTACTACCCTTACGCCTGTTCTGGGAGTAGTAAAGGTAGGCGAGGAAAAAACTTTTGTAATGGCGGATATTCCGGGACTTATTGAAGGAGCAAGCGACGGCGTTGGGTTGGGTCATGAGTTTTTAAGGCATGTTGAAAGATGCCGCCTTATAATTCATGTTCTTGACGCATCCGGCGTAGAAGGGCGAGACCCTGTGGAGGACTTCAATATTATCAACTCGGAGCTTGAAAATTTCAGTGAGGAGCTGGCAGAATGTCCGCAGATAATTGCCGCAAATAAATGCGATATGGCGTCGGAGGAACAAATTGACAGCATAAAAAAATTTGCGGAAGAAAAGGGCATGAAATTCTTTGCAATTTCTGCTGCAACAACTCAGGGTACTAAGGAGCTTGTCAATACTATTGCTGAGGAACTTGAAAATCTGCCTCCTGTAAAATCCTATGAGGCAGAGCCAATAACTCAGCAGGAAATTGAGGAAAAGGCTCTTTCTAATACTAAATTTGAAATTGAAAAGGAGGACGGCGTTTATTTTGTAGATGCAAAATGGCTCGAACCTATAATGCGTACTATCAGCATGGAGGATTATTCCTCGCTGCAATATTTTCAGCAGGTGCTTCGTCGAAGCGGTATTATAGACAAGCTTGAAAATATGGGTATCGACGAGGGCGATACGGTAAATATTATGGGTTTTGAATTTGATTATGTCAGGTAAAAAATATGAGTGAAATTTTAACGGAAAGAGAAGTTAATCAGTACAGCCCCCTTGCGCTGGCATTTCTGGGGGACAGCGTTTATGAGTTGCTTGTCCGTGAAAGGATACTGCTGGCGGCAAATCTTCCGGCGGCAAAGCTTCATTCGCTAAAGGTCTCGAGGGTATGTGCTGAATATCAGTCGAAAGCCCTTGAAATTATTTTGCCGCTGCTTTCCGAAAAGGAAACGGCAATTGTAAAGCGTGGAAGAAACGCTACCGGCAATACCGTGCCGAAGCATTCAAGTACTGCCGATTACAGACGTGCTACCGCTTTGGAATGCCTGTTCGGTTATCTTGACCTTATGGGGGCAAGTGAACGTATTGAGGAGCTTTTTCAAATGATATGGGATATGGAAAAATTTGAATTTTAGGAGTGTGTAAAAAATGTCAGGACATTCAAAATGGAATAACATTAAAAGAAAAAAAGAGGCTACTGATGCAGCCAAAGGTAAAATTTTTACAAAAATAGGACGTGAAATCACTGTCTGCGTAAAGGAAGGCGGTCCAGACCCTAACAATAATGCAAAACTGCGTGACCTTATTGCAAAGGCAAAGCAGAACAACGTGCCTAACGACAACATTGAGCGAGTTATTAAAAAGGCTTCCGGTGACGGCGACAAAAATAACTATGAAACAATGATTTACGAGGGTTACGGCCCTAACGGCGTGGCTGTTATTGTGGAGTGCCTTACAGACAACAAAAACAGAACTGCCGGAGATGTGCGCCATTATTTTGATAAATTCGGCGGCAATCTTGGCACAAGCGGCTGCGTATCATTTATGTTTACCAAAAAGGGAATAGTACTTATCGAAAACAACGACGTTGACGAGGATCAGCTTATGGACGACGCATTTGACTGCGGCGCAGACGATATGAACGCTGAAGATGAGGTTATTGAAATTTCATGTGAACCTTCCGAACTCAGCAGTCTTAGAGACGGTCTTACCGAAAAGGGATATAAAATTTTGTCTGCTGAGATAGATCAGATACCGTCAACCTATACAACCCTTACTGATGAGGAGCATATTAAAAAAATGGGACTTCTTCTCGAGCATTTGGAGGATAACGACGACGTTCAGAACGTTTACCATAACTGGGAAAATGAAGAATAAATTAAAAAAAGCGAACTGAAAAAGTTCGCTTTTTGCTGTTTATAAATTAAATATTGAAAAATCAACTGAGTTATAGTATAATTAAAATAGCATATTTTGAACTTTATATTGGAGGGCATTACAAGATGATAAAAGTGGAAAAAATAGTTACTTTATTATTTTTTATTTGTATGTTAGTGTTTACCTCTTGCAGTAATAATACTTTGCCTGAGAGTACGGCAGAAAATACTACGGAGTACTTAGAAAATACTGATAAAACAGAAATAACAGAGGATGTAACTGAAAAAAATACGGGATCATCAGAAACGGTTGTGACCCGGACGATGGATATAGAACCGCTGTCAGTTATTGACTTTAAACATTTTAAAAGTATGATGAGCGAAGACGATTATGCTGCGTTGGAAGGATATTTTCCGGTTTTAAATGAAGATCTGACATTTAATTTCCATGGTTGGAGGAGAGATGAAACAGATAATGTGGAAATAAATCTAAATGAGCTGCGTGAGAAATCAAGATTAGTTAGATTATATAAGTTTACTGTCTGTGATTTAGATAATGACGATGTAAAAGAATTGATTCTCTGTTTTGATTACGGTGGAGAGATGCTAATTTTTCATAAGGAAAGTGAAGATTTTTTTGCGAAAAAATTACCGTTTCGTGGATTTAAGCAGCTTCAAAAAAACGGCGTATATAATTCTTCCGGAGAAGCGCCATGTAGCCATTATCTGAAATTATTCTTTGAAAACGGAAAATTTTCGGAAACTGAGTTAGGCCATGGCTGTGCTTATGAAGACGATATGTTCGTAGTAAACGGCAATCCGGTGAGCGAGGAAGAATTTGCAAAGTGGAAAGAAGAAATCATGATCGGCGAAGTGGAATGGTATTATTCAAAATGATAAAAAATATGTCCTGCAAATCGGTTGGAATTTGCAGGACATATTATTATTTATTATTCTATTTTATTATTCTACAGAAGTAACTG
>CAMWXM010000306.1 GCA_947178195.1 uncultured Ruminococcus sp. | reverse complement strand
AGGCTATCTTTTTTCCAATGTAGGGTTTTAGCACTTTTATAAAAAGTCAAATAACTATTGTTCCAGATGTTGTAGATTTACCATATGATTTGGCAAGACAAACATTAAAAGAACATAATATTTCATTTGAAGTTGATATGTATGTTGATAATAATTATAATTATACAGTTGCTTCACAATCAATAGCTGCTGGAGATTTTATATGGGGTGATAACAATATTAAACTTTTACTTAAAAACGAATCTATATCTGACGATCTTTGGAGCATAGACATATTAAATGATATTCAAAATTCTACAATAAATATTGGTGATAACATAATTATAGATTTAGCTATATCAACCCCTATTTCACAGGGTTCTACACCATACATTTTATACGGCGATTATGTTTTGCCGTCTGAATATGGCTATAGACAATTTTTATCTCAGCGTATATCAGACGAAATATCTTTTTACCGGCTTACTATAAATTCAAGTTTATTGAATCTTGAAAATAATGATTATATTTTTAGATTTGCTGTATTTGCAGCAGAGGATTATGGTGAAGGCAATAGTAAATGTGAAACTGCATGCAAAATTAATGTTTTAAATAATTATAAAGATCCTTACTCAGGTAAAGATGATATATTTTATAATAATGCCGTTATTTGTGAGGCATTATCTAATATTATCATTCAGGATGGAGAGTATCCTATAGATACTGAAAAGTTATCTTTAAATAACATTTCAAGAGAAGATGCAAGAACACTTTCATATTTAACAAATCTTAAAGAGTTATCTATATATAAAGGTGATTTTGAAGATATTAATTTTTTAAGTCGTTTAGAAAAATTAGAAAGTTTAGATGTGCATTGTGATACATTGTCAGATATTTCGGCTATAAAAAATATGCCATATTTAAATTTCTTGTCTATAGGTGGTGAGAATATAAATGGTATAGGACATCACGGAGTTTTAAATGACATTTCAGATATAAAAAGATTGAAGTATTTAAATAATTTATATGTTTATGATTGTTGCGTTGATGATATTAGTTGCTTGAACACATTGCAAGGTCTTGAATATTTAAATATTTTTAAAACGAACGTATCAGACATATCGGTATTGTCTAATTTAACATCACTAAAAGAAATAAAAATTCACGCTAATAATATATCAGATATTTCACCAATTTATGAATTGCCTAAATTAAAACGTGTTGTTATTTCTAAAAATAATATTCCCAAAGAGCAAATCGACTTGTTTAAAGAAAAACATCCAGATTGCGATGTGTACACTGGGGAATAAGGCAATAATATTATATGATAGGCAGCCTCCTAAACCCCGTTTTTAAATTTTTTATAAGGTCATCCCTTAAAATGAAAAAAAGATAATTCTTGGAATATATGGGATTTAATAAAAAGTATAACGAAGCTTAACGCCGAAAAAAAATATTTCTTAATGCTCAAAACATACATTAAGAAGTTATATCAAGCGTTAAGTAGCTTGTTCACTTTGGCGTAATAAATGCATTAGGAACTCAGCCATCATATAAACCTTATATGGAGTATTTTATTGAGAAATAGGTAAGCTGGCTCACCAACCAGACTGTTCTTGAGAATCGCATAAACAACTTGAAAAAGCGTTCTGCAAAGATGAAGAGAGCTGCGCTTAGAAATGTTGCAGGATTTAACGTCTATGTTACCCAATTGGTATGGAGAAGTGTCAAGACCAGCGAAAGCGGTAATTGCTTTACAACTATTGAATCGACGAGTATCACTGATCTCTGAAATCAATTGAAAAGAGATAACATTGCCAACACCGAACATCTCCATTACAATATTGTATTCCAGTAATCGCTGCTGGAGTAGTGTTGGATCGAACGCTTTAGAATAGTCTTATATTGCATCCGCCTTCTTGTCGGAATAATAGTAATCGTTCTTATTTCACTGACAGTAAAATTTATCCTTAAAAGCGGAATGCGGTATTTTACTGACACTTTCGCAATGGGAAAACTTGATCATAAAAACAACCCACTTCAAGTATTCGTCGGAACTGTGCTGTGGCGAAGTGAAAAGTTTGTTAACACCAGGAAAGGACTGATCGACCAATGAAGTGAAATTATTGTTCAACAGGGCTTTAACCTTGCAAAGCATTGTGTGTTGTCAATTAAGGAGTTTTAATAATCTGCAGATCTCATCATCGAGAATATACTTTTGCAAGTCAAGCCAACGGTCAAGCGAATGCTGCGCAATACGCACCGCATTCTTCTTGTCCGTCTTGGCCTTACTAATGGAGTTTCCGCTGTAGTTATGCAGAAGCATTACATTTACTACGGAAACAAATATACCCTCGTTATGGAGATATTGGCAATCGGTTCATAATATTTCCCGATGAACTCTATAACAACCTTGGTTTCGCCGGGCAAGAGCTTCACTCGCTTTATAAGTTCCTTCAGCTCTTGCCCATTATATGAAATCTCAAAAGACGAAACCGCCGCTCCTCGAGAGAGCCGCATTACGGAAACCGTACTCTTTCCTCTGTAAACATCAATATCTACTGCGCTCATTGCATTTTTCCTTTTCGTTTATTATTGTAATCGAGAAGACTATGCTAAACTCATTGCTTATTCAGACTGTTGGGTGATACGAACGCACCGATACAGCGGATCAACTCGTTTAACCGAACGCTACAACAGAAGCAAAGATAACGGTCTAATTTTCGTGCACACAAGCCCAAGGAGGATAACGTCAGTTAAATTACTACTTCCATTATAGCTTAAACTTTGAGTACCGTCCACCATTTTTTCGGGTGGATTGGCTGGTAATTATATTATAACAGGAGGAAAAGGTATGGCAGGCACAATATCGATTTATAAAATAGAGGATGGTATAAAAGAAAAGTGTGAAATAGTTGATTTTTATACCGATTCAGAGACTAATAAACGTTATGCAATAATAGAGTCACCTAATAAAAAAAATTGTATAATTCCATTTTTAATTACTAATGTTAAAAAAGAGCAAGAATTACAGCTTCCAAAAAATGATGTTGATAAAGCAATAATAGAAAAATATTGCAAAGATCAATTTCAATTTATAGATAAAAGTATTGATTTCACTTATTCTGAAAACGTCAAATATTTTTTGTATATTGATTTAGAAACGATGATGATAGAAGTACTTAACTTAAGAATGAAAATTCAAGAAATGTTAGCAGAAAAAAAAGCACTAGATGTCGACAATACAATTGAACAAATTGATAAAAAAATAATAGAAATATCTCTTGAGTGCATAAATGAAGAAATACCTAACTCCACAACGGAATTTTTAAAAGATTGCATTGATGTTAAAAATTATAGTTTATGGCTAAACAAAAAGATTGAAATGGCAAAAAATAAAATATCTATGTTTTCACGCCAAGATAATTTTTTGATGATAATAAATCAATTAAATGTATTTCAATCTTTAATAGACTTATTATCAGAACATAGTAAAGAAAAACAAATGATAGAAGATGTAATAGTTGATTTTATTAATTTATTAGATTCAGATAATAAATCAATACTAAATAAAATTTTAAAAAATAAATCAATACAAAGTTTTTTATCAGAGAATGAACAAAAAATAATGTACGGAAATATTATTTTTCGTACAAAAGATAAATTTAATTCTAGAACCATAAATGCGATAGCTAATTATTTTTATAAAGAAAAGGAATTTAATAAGGCAGTAAAATTATACAATTTTTTAGCAGAACGCTATAATTCAAATCCAGTAGATATTGATCTAGTAGATATATAT
>CAMWXM010000305.1 GCA_947178195.1 uncultured Ruminococcus sp. | reverse complement strand
TTCTGACAGGAATTGAAAGAAATCAGGACAAGGTTCGTATGACAAGTTATGCTCCACTTTTTCAGAATGTCGCATATAAGGCGTGGGAGCCTGATATGATTATTTTCAATAATCACGAGGATTACGCTATACCAAGCTACTATATGCTGAAAATGTTTGCCGAAAACCGTGGGGATTATGTCTGCGGATATGAAGTTAAAACAGAAACGGACAAGCAAATTGAAAGAGGCGCTTTTGCTGTCCTTTTTGAAAACGGGATAAGTGTTTCGGATATTTATATTGACGATAAGCCTTGCGAAAATGTTTGTACTCTTGAGGGTGAAATCAATTTAACAGATAATAAATCGTATGCAGGTATTGGTGCAGGGCTTGTGGGTGATATTCAAAAAAATAAGCAAAGCTTTTCAGCCGTAATAAAAACAGAGAACGGAAGGATACATATTCGTTTTTGGGACACAGGACTTAGAGGTGAGGATCAGAACCATTACGACTGGATAATTGAAGAGGGAAAAAGTCGGGTTGTGCACTACAATGGCTGGTCGAATGAAATAATATGCGATAATACGGATTGTACAGTAAACAAAGAGAATAAAGTTAAGATAATTACCAATAATGATACGTTTGAAATTACTCTAAACGGTAATGTTATACACTGCAAAGCTCTTGCGGAAATTTCGCATATAACGGCGGTCTCTACAGTAGACACAAAAATGTCGGATGTCATAACAAAGCTTGTGAATTTCTCTGAGAATGAAATAACCGTAAATATCTGCACAGACAAAAAAATGTGCAATAGCGCTGTAATAACTACCCTTACGGGAAACAGTTATTCTGCTAAAAATACATTTGACGAAAAGGAGGCGGTTTATCCATATACCGAAACAATTAATGCGGATACTGATTACAATATTGTGATAAAGCCCCGTTCGGTCAATGTGATACGGCAGCGGTTTGAAGATTAATATTACATGTCCTATTATTTGTTACCATAATTTGATGGGGTTATACCTAAAAAATTAGGCTATTTTATATTTATAAAACTGATAGAAAGCTTAAAAAGGCTTTATATTAGTTTTGTTTTTAATCAATTTTTTGATTGCTGTCTTTATATCGTATCATTCAGATGATTAAAAGCGTCAAGAATAATACTTTGCAAATTGCGATGTAACACGACTTACGACAAATCACCAAAACATCAAAACGCAATAAAGTCGGTATCTTTTGCGATACCGACTTTTCGTTTTAGACGCTTATGTTTGTAAGTTTTGCAAGAGCGTACTTCATTTCATCAACAAGCCTTGATGTTTCCCCGTCATAATCAGAATAATAATCCTCGTCCTCGCTGTCACCATCATCGGGAACGTCCCCTATGTAGTCAAGCATTTCATTAAGGCATATTGTAAGTGCTTCCTTAATACCATTTGCAAGATTAGGATTTTCCTCGGCAGTTTCGGTAATGTACTCTCTGAACGCTCCGCAGGTATCGTCAAGCTGTTCGGCAGTCAAATCCTCCAGAAACGCTTGGATTGACGAGGCAGCAATGTCGCTCCATTCCTCGTAATAGTCACCGATTTCACAGCAGGACTTGATGTCCTCAACGGCACTTAACACCCGACCGTGGGCTTCGCTTCTTACTTTAAACATAATAAAATTCCTCCGTTCAATTTTGCACTAACAAATATTTTTAATAGTTTGTCAAATATTTGTTCATGTATATATTATCGCATATCTTGACAAAAAACTCAATGGTAAATCCTGACAAAGTTTTCAATCGTTTTCGCGCATTTTGCACACTAGCGCTCAAAATATCCATTATGTCGTTGATTTGTTGGTATTCGCTGTAGGTTACGCTCTGCTTGCTTTATGTCCTCCTGCTCTCGTTTGAACTTGTCAAGGATATAATTATAATCCGACTGCATTTGCCGCAAGTAGGTTTTGTAATTACTCGCTGCAGTGGACTTTTCTTTTTCGGCAGTTTCAAGACTTTTTTCTGTTTCGGACAACTCAGATTTCAGTCTTTCAAGTTCCTGTTTGTGGACTTCAACATCTGCTTCGGAACGAAGATTAAATTTCGTAAGATATTTATATTTCATAAGTTCCTCAAGCTGAACGGCAGTAGGCATTTTTATTTTGTTAAGCTCAATGAATCTCGCACCGTCTTTCAGAATATTTTCTCTTTCCGAAATTTCATGAAACAGCTTCTCACGGGATTTTTTCAATCTGTCGGATTTCTCTGCAGCCACATTGACTACATTCTGAAAATCTTCCTCGGAGTGAATATTATTGTCGCACAAGTATGTAAGCAGTTCGGCATTTCTGCGAAGTTCACCATAAGTAATGTTGTGCGGATTTTCGGTTTTACGGTAAACCATGATCTGCAACTCTCTCAAGCACATAGCATATTCACGCTGAACACCCTGATATTTTGCAACAGCGAACAAGCTGATTTCCAGATTTTTGTTTTCAATGCGGTATTGCAGTTCTTCAATCGCATATCCGTCGCCCAAACGGTAACTTCTGATAGCCTTTCTATTTTCAGAAACTCTTATAGACAAATATTTTTTCAGAGTGACTGCATAATATTTTTCACGCAGCCGCTCTGCCAAATCCTCAACCGTTTTCACATCTTCCTGTAAAACCAATTTATCAATTTCATCACAAAGCTGAGTTTTCCAAGAAACATTTTGCTGACGTGCAAGCCAATCCGCATATTTATGATTTGCCTGATATGACGATTTTTCAATTACGCTTAGACCGTGAGACTTGCAAATTTTATCGGAAATGTCACGGCAGCGTTTCAAAGTGGTTTTGTTACCGTACCACTTCTTGCCCAAAAGGTCATATGCTGAAACCGCAAAATGATTGTGAATATGATTTTTATCAATATGGGTAGTAACCAATACCTGATGATCTCGTCCAAAAACTTTTTCCGCCCATTCCACTCCGATTTTGTGAGCTTCTTCGGAAGAAACTTCATCGGGTTTGAAAGATTGAATGTAGTGGTGCAGACGGATTTTTTCTTTGCCACAGTTTTCATCATTCAGAGATTTTTTGCAGAAACGCTCCTTTGCAAATTTCTCAAAAACATTGCAGAACTGATTATAGGCATAATCCAAATTTGCCGTGCAGTTAAGTCCAGTCACAAGTTTCATTTCGTTTGTTTTGTCATCGTTCATAATATACCGCAAAAAGTTTTTCGGAGATTTATGGACGGCAATATATTTCACGATTGCCAAAATCACGTCACCTCTTCTTTCAGCGGCAGCAGATAATTTTCAAAAACGGCTTCAAGATACTCGTAGGATTTTTTCATATCCTCAATATCTTTGGCATAGACTGACTGTGTGCTGTTTGCCACTTTTGCAATTTGATTCAGCTCGTTGCCGATACGATTGAACGACATGATAAGATGATTGAATTGCTTCATATCGTAATTTTTGATAACGCCCTGAACGGAAATTTCTCGGATAAAAGTGCCTGCCCTCTGACCCAGAGCGGCGGCTTTTTCCGACACGATTTTCCATTCATCAGCGTTGTATTTTATGTGCTTTTCGATAGTTCTTTTACTCATAGAAATCTCCTTTCTGCGGGTGTTAGGGCGGCAGCCTTAAATGAAAAAGTGTCCACTTTTTCTACGCTTGCTAAAACATGGCAAACCGCCTTTCACAACCAATTTTCAACTTGTTGCAAATGCTGTTTTTCAACGCATTTAACGGGTATTGCAGCCCGTTTTCATAAATATCAAAAACGGCTTTTTCGGTATGCGATAATTCCGTCCGATACGCAGAACAGGGAACGGCA